>NZ_JBICMK010000101.1:0-44013 GCF_043106315.1 Pseudomonas sp. FYR_5
GTGGCGAGCCCCCGATCGATGTAGGAGCGGGCTTGCCCGCGAATGCGATGGTGCTGCGACGCTGAATGATCTGGGATATTGGCCGGCAGGTCCGGCCCTTTCGCGGGTGAACCCGCTCCTACGACGGTATGTGGCGAGATCACCGAGCGATGTAGGGGCTTGCCCGCGAAGAGGCCCGTACAGGCGGCGAAGGTCTGGAGTAGACTGTGCCACCTCCGCACTCAAAAGGATGTTGCCATGCTGAAGATCTGGGGCCGCAAGAATTCGAGCAATGTGCGCAAGGCGCTGTGGATCGCCCACGAGCTGGGCCTGGACTTCGAATCCATCGACGCCGGCGGCGCCTTCGGCGTGGTCAACGAGCCGCACTACCGCGCCCGCAACCCCAACGGGCTGGTGCCGATGCTGGAAGACGGCGACCTGACCTTGTGGGAATCCAACACCATCGTCCGCTACCTGTGCGCGGAGTACGGCACGGAGCAGGGCTGGTATCTGGCAGACCCACGCCAGCGCGCCCTGGCCGACAAGTGGATGGACTGGACCACATCGTCCTTTGCTACCCCATTCCGGCCCCTGTTCTGGGGCCTGCTGCGCACGCCGGAAGACCAACGCGACTGGGTGGCGATCAACGCCGCGCACAAGCAGTGCGCGCAATTACTGGCCATTGCCGACCAAACCCTGGCCAATCAGCCTTACTTGTCCGGTGACCAGATCGGTATGGGCGACATCCCACTGGGTAGCTTCATCTATGCCTGGTACGAACTGCCCATCGAGCGCCCGGACATGTACCACCTTCAAGCCTGGTATGAACGCCTGAAGCAACGCCCGGCCTACCAGGCCGCAGTGATGACCGCGCTCACTTGAACCCGCTTCGATAGTCATTATCAATAGATGTGACTGTACTTGTGCAGCCTGGCCTTGCACCATGGCTGCACTCACTGCGCCAGTGACTTTACCTGGCGTGTCCTGCACCTTTTTCTTCGGTAAGTGACCCGCTATGAGTTCCGCCCTGTCCATCCGACAGCTGACCAAGACCTACGGCAATGGCTTTCAGGCCCTCAAAGGCATCGACCTCGATGTTGCCGAAGGCGACTTCTTCGCCTTGCTCGGCCCCAACGGCGCCGGTAAATCCACCACCATCGGCATTCTCTCGACCCTGGTGAACAAGACCAGCGGCACAGTGAATGTGTTCGGTCACGACCTGGACCGCGAGCCCTCCGCGCTCAAGCGTTGCCTGGGCGTGGTGCCGCAAGAGTTCAACTTCAACCAGTTCGAAAAGACCTTCGACATCGTCGTGACCCAGGCCGGGTACTACGGCATCCCGCCCAAGCTGGCCAAGGAGCGCGCCGAGCAGTACCTGACCCAGCTGGGCCTGTGGGACAAACGTGATGTGCAGTCGCGTTCGTTGTCCGGTGGCATGAAGCGGCGCCTGATGATTGCCCGTGCATTGATCCACGAACCGCGCCTGCTGATCCTGGACGAACCCACCGCCGGGGTGGATATCGAGCTGCGCCGCTCGATGTGGAGTTTCCTCACCGAGCTGAACCAGAAGGGCATCACCATCATCCTCACCACCCACTACCTGGAAGAGGCTGAGCAACTTTGTCGTAACATCGGCATCATCGATCATGGCACCATCGTCGAGAACACCAGCATGCGCCAGTTGCTGGGCAAGCTGCATGTCGAAACCTTCGTGCTCGACCTCAAGCAGGACCTGGTCGCGGCCCCGGTACTGCAGGGCTACCCGTGCCGGCTGCTGACCCCGCATACCCTGGAAGTGCAGGTGGAGAAGGACATCGGCATCACCGCGCTGTTCGGCCAGCTGGCGCTGCAGAACATCGAAGTGCAGAGCCTGCGCAACAAGACCAACCGACTCGAGGAGCTGTTCGTGTCCCTGGTGGAAAAAAACCTGTCGAAGGTGGCCGTATGAGTGTGGAACTGCGCACCAACTGGGTCGCCCTGAACACCATCGTCTACCGCGAAGTGCGGCGCTTCCTGCGCATCTGGCCGCAAACGTTGCTGCCGCCAGCGATCACCATGGTCCTGTACTTCGTCATCTTCGGTAACCTGATTGGCCGGCAGATCGGCGACATGGGTGGCTTCACCTACATGCAGTACATCGTCCCGGGGCTGATCATGATGTCGGTGATCACCAACTCCTACGGCAACGTGGTGTCGAGCTTTTTCGGCAGCAAGTTTCAGCGTTCGATCGAGGAACTGATGGTGTCGCCGGTATCGCCGCACACCATTCTCGTGGGCTATGTGCTGGGTGGGGTGCTGCGTGGTTTGGCGGTGGGTGTGATCGTGACCATCCTGTCGATGTTCTTCACCGACCTGCAGGTACACCACCTGGGCGTGACCGTGGTGGTTGTGCTGCTGACGGCCACCATCTTTTCGCTGCTTGGCTTCGTCAACGCAGTGTTTGCACGCAACTTCGACGACATATCGATCATCCCGACCTTCGTGCTGACGCCGCTGACCTACCTGGGCGGGGTGTTCTACTCGATCAACCTGCTCCCGCCGTTCTGGCAGACCGTGTCGTTGGCCAACCCGGTGCTGCACATGGTCAACTCGTTCCGCTACGGCATTCTAGGGGTGTCGGATATCAGCATTGGCACGGCGATCACCTTCATGCTGGTGGCCACTGCGGTGCTCTACGTTGTTTGCGTTCGCTTGCTGGTCAGCGGCCGCGGCATGCGTGCCTGAAGCCTTGCACCGGCATTGGCGACGACGCCACTGCCGGCCCACCCACGAGCGCCAATAGAGCATGGTGGTGAAGTAGCCAAGGATGCCCAGCACCACGCCGCATACCACCGAACCGAGCAGGAAGGGTTGCCACAGCGTGGCCAGCTGGTCGGTGATCCACTCGAAGGTCAGCTCGTCGGGCAGGGTGCGCGGCGGGATCTGCATCAGCCAGGCACCGGCCATGTAGGTCACGAAGAACACCGGTGGCATGGTCAGCGGGTTGGTCAGCCACACCAGGCTGATGGCGATCGGCAGGTTGCCGCGCACCGGGATTGCCAGGGCTGCGGCCAGTAGCATCTGCATGGGAACGGGAATAAGCGCCGCGAACAGGCCCACACCCATGGCCCTCGCCACCGAATGGCGGTTCAGGTGCCAGAGGTTGGGATCATGCAGCAACTTGCCGAAAAAACGTAAGGACTTGTGTTCCCGAATGCTGGTCGGGTCCGGCATGTAGCGTTTGAAAAGTCGGCGCGGCATGTAGGCTCCCGGAGCGTTGACCCTGGCAGTATGCCCTTAATCCTGCTCGGCCTCGTTTAGAGTTTGTGACAATTGTTGAGCGAGCGTTGCCGGCGATTGGGCTATGCCTCAGAAGGTGATTTGCCTTCTGGAGCTCTACCTCATGCGCACAGGGATGTTTGCGCTCGCGCTCGGGCTGTTGTGCCTGGGCTTTCTTCCCGCATTGCCATCGGTCGGATGGTTGATAACCCTGGCAGCCTGCGCTGTCGGCAGCCTGTTTACCCGCGTCTGGCCGTTGGGCTGGTTTCTGCTGGGCTTGTGTTGGGCGTGCGGGTCTGCTCAGCAGGCCCTTGATGATCGTCTGGCTGCCGGCCTGGAGGGGCGCACCTTGTGGCTGGAAGGGCGGGTAGTCGGCTTGCCGGCACGCACTGCACACGGTGTGCGTTTCGAGCTGGAAGCGCCACGCTCGCGGCGGGCCGAACTGCCTCAGCGTTTGCAACTGAGCTGGTTCGACGGCCCGCCGCTGCGGGCGGGCGAGCAGTGGCGGCTGGCCGTGACCTTGCAGCGCCCGGACGGGCTGCTGAACCCGCATGGGCCTGACCGGGAAGCGCAGTTGCTGGCGCGACGGGTAGGCGCTACTGGTACGGTCAAGGCGGGGCAGTTGCTGGCGCCAGTCGCCGGTGGTTGGCGCGATGCGCTGCGTCAGCGCTTGCTGATGGTCGAAGCCAATGGCCGGCAGGCAGCGTTGGTGGCACTGGTGCTTGGCGATGGTGCGGGCATGGCCCGGGAGGATTGGCAGACGTTGCAGGCCACCGGCACGGTGCACCTGTTGGTGATCTCTGGCCAGCACATCGGCCTGGTCGCCGGTTTGCTCTATGGCCTGGTCGCCGGGCTGGCGCGTTGGGGGCTATGGCCGGCAAGGCTACCGTGGTTACCCTGGGCCTGCGGCCTGGCCATGGCCGCAGCGCTGGCCTACGGGTGGTTGGCTGGCGGTGGGGTGCCAGTGCAGCGGGCCTGCCTGATGCTGGCCGTGGTGCTGCTCTGGCGTCTGCGCTTTCGCCACCTTGGCGCGTTTTTCCCGTTGCTGCTTGCACTGGTCGCCGTGCTTGTCTTCGAGCCGCTGGCGGCGCTGTTGCCGGGGTTCTGGCTGTCGTTCGCCGCCGTGGCCACGCTCATCTACTGCTTCAGTGCCCGGTTGGGTGGTTGGCGGCCCTGGCAGGCCTGGACGCGTGCGCAATGGGTGATCGCCATTGGCTTGCTGCCGGTGTTGCTGGCCACGGGCTTGCCGGTGAGCCTGAGTGCGCCGCTGGCCAACCTTGTGGCGGTGCCGTGGGTCAGCCTGGCAGTCTTGCCGTTGGCGTTGCTGGGCACGCTGATGCTGCCGCTGGCGGGCGTTGGCGAGGTGTTGCTCTGGCTGGCAGGTGGCCTGCTGGATGTGCTGTTCCGCGGGCTGGCGCTGGTGGCGCAGCAGCGCCCGGCATGGGGGGCGCCGGCCCTGCCGTTGTGGGCCTGGTTGCTGGTGTGTCTGGGTTCTCTATTGGTTTTGCTGCCTCGTGGTGTGCCGCTGCGCGGGTTGGGAGGGGTGATGCTGCTGGCGCTGTGGGTGCCCAGGGAGTCGGTACCGATCGGCCAGGCCGAGGTCTGGCAGCTGGATGTCGGCCAGGGGCTGGCGGTGCTGTTGCGTACCCGGCATCACAGCCTGCTCTACGATGCCGGACCGGCAAGGGGGGAAAGCGACTTGGGGGAACGCGTGGTACTGCCGACCTTGCGCAAGCTGGGGGTGGGCGGCCTGGATGTGATGGTGATCAGCCATGCGCATGCCGACCATGCGGGCGGTGCCGGGGCCATTCAGCGTGGTTTGCCGATCGAGCGGACAATCGGTGGGGAAGCGCTGGTTGATGTTCCGTTGCAGCCTTGTGCCAGTGGCGAGCAATGGGACTGGGATGGCGTGCGCTTTTCACTGTGGCGCTGGGTGGACGGGCAAAGCAGCAATGATCGTTCCTGTGTGCTGTTGGTCGAGGCGCAGGGCGAGCGCTTGCTGCTGGCGGGAGATATGGAGGCCGCTGCCGAACGGGCCTGGCTGGCGGACACTGAAGTGCCGCGTATCGACTGGCTGCAGGCGCCGCATCATGGCAGCCGCAGTTCGTCCACCGAGGCGTTCGTCCGGGCTACCGCACCGCGCGGGGTATTGATTTCGCGGGGGCGCAACAACAGCTTCGGGCACCCGCACGTGCAGGTGGTCGAGCGGTATAAGCGGCATGGGGTGGTGATGCATGATACGGCAGTGGAGGGGGCATTGCGGTTGGTGTTGGGGCGGCATGGGGAGGTTGAGGGTGTGCGCCGACAGCGGCGATTCTGGCGTGATGTGGGTGGTGGCTGATCTGGCCCTTTCGCGGGTAAACCCGCTGCCACAGGTACTGCACGGCCCAGAGGGCCGATCCGGTAGCCCGACAGCCTAATTCCCTGACCTCCGGCAGATGAGCCCTCGGCGCGCCTATGGTAGAGTGGCGGCCTTTTTCCGAAGGGGCGTTTATTGTGTGGGAATTGGTCAAGTCCGGTGGTTGGATGATGCTGCCGATCATTCTGAGCTCCATCGCTGCCATGGCTATCGTCGTCGAACGCCTGTGGACCTTGCGCGCCAGTCGCGTCACCCCGCCGCACCTGCTGGGCCAGGTGTGGATTTGGATCAAGGACAAGCAACTGACCAGTGACAAGCTCAAGGCCCTGCGTGCCGATTCGCCACTGGGTGAAATCCTCGCGGCGGGCCTGGCCAATTCGCGTCACGGTCGGGAGATCATGAAAGAGTGCATCGAGGAGGCCGCCTCGCGCGTCATCCACGAACTGGAACGCTACATCAGCACCCTCGGCACCATCGCCGCCATGGCGCCTCTGCTGGGCCTGCTGGGCACCGTGCTGGGCATGATCGACATTTTCAGCGCCTTCATGGGCTCGCAGATGACCGCCAACGCCGCCGTGCTGGCCAGTGGTATCTCCAAGGCCCTTGTCACCACTGCGGCTGGCCTGATGGTCGGTATCCCGGCAGTGTTCTTCCACCGTTTCCTGCTGCGCCGCATCGATGAACTGGTGATCGGCATGGAGCAGGAGGCGATCAAGCTGGTGGAAGTGATCCAGGGTGACCGTGAAGTGGAAGTGGCCGGAGGCAAGGCGTGAAGTTCCGGCGCAATCGCCAGCGGGAGAACGTCGACATCAACCTGGCGTCGCTGATCGACGTGGTATTCGTCCTGCTGCTGTTCTTCGTGGTTACCACCACCTTCACCCGCGAAACGCAACTCCGCGTCGAGCTGCCCGAAGCCACCAGTGCCGAGCGGGCGCCGGCTGACCCGGGCAAACTGGTGGAAATCACCATCAGCGCCGAAGGCGTGTATTCGGTGAACAACCACCTGCTCCCCAAAAGCGACCTGGCCACCCTGAGCGAGGCCATAGAGCGCGAGTCGGGCGGCGACAACAAGTTGCCGCTGGCCATCAGCGCCGACGGCAAGACCCCGCATCAGGCTGTGGTCACCGCAATGGATGCTGCCGGCAAGCTCGGTTTCAGCCAGTTGCGCATGACCACCGTCGAGGCGGCCCAGGGCACGCCTTGATGGCTTTCGCCGACCGCTTGCTCGCCGCCTGGTACGCCGGGCATCCGGCGCTGGTGCTGCTGCGTCCGCTGGAGGCCCTGTATCGCCGCGTGGTCACGCGCAAGCGGGCACGGTTTCTAAGGGGGGACAGTGCCAGCTACCGGGCACCGGTACCGGTCATTGTGGTGGGCAACATCACCGTCGGTGGCACCGGCAAGACGCCGATGATCCTCTGGCTGATCGAACACTGTCGCCAGCAGGGGCTGAAGGTGGGTGTGGTCAGCCGCGGTTATGGTGCCAAGCCTCCACAGCTGCCCTGGCGGGTGCAGGCCGATCAGGCGGCCGATCAGGCGGGCGACGAGCCGCTGCTGATCGTGCAACGCACCGGCGTGCCACTGATGATCGACCCCGATCGCTCCCGTGCCGTGCAGGCATTGCTGGCAAGCGAACCCCTAGACCTGATCCTGTGCGACGACGGTATGCAGCATTACCGCCTGGCCCGTGACCTGGAACTGGTGCTGATCGACGCTGCCCGCGGCCTGGGCAATGGCCGCTGCCTGCCGGCGGGGCCGTTGCGTGAGCCGGCCGACCGCTTGCGTGAGGCTGACGCGGTGCTGTTCAACGGCGCCAGCGAAGACCGCACCGATGGTTTCGGTTTCTGCCTGCAGCCGTCCGCCCTGGTCAACGTGCGCAGTGGCGAGCGCCGTGCGCTCGACCATTTCCCCGCCGGCCAGCGCCTGCATGCGGTGGCCGGAATCGGCAACCCGCAACGTTTCTTCAACACCCTGCTGGGGCTAAACTGGCAGCCGGTGCCGCATCCCTTCGCCGACCATGCGCAGTTCAGTGCCCGGAGCCTGGCTTTCAGCCCGCCACTGCCGCTGGTCATGACCGAGAAGGACGCGGTGAAATGCCGGGCCTTTGCCGCTGACGACTGGTGGTACCTGGCCGTCGAAGCCCAGCCTACGCCGGCTTTCAGCACCTGGTTCGACAGCCAGTTGCAACGCTTGTTGCGCAAACCCTGAGCCCGTTTTCAATTTCCGGCCACCTGGCCTAAAGGAAGCCTCCAATGGACACCAAACTGCTCGATATCCTGGCCTGCCCGATCACCAAGGGCCCGCTCAAGTTGAGCGCCGACAAGACCGAGCTGATCAGCAAAGGCGCTGGCCTGGCCTACCCGATTCGCGACGGTATCCCGGTCATGCTGGAAAGCGAGGCACGCACCCTGACCGACGACGAGCGTCTTGACAAATGAGCCTGGAATTTACGGTAGTAATCCCCGCCCGGCTGCGCTCCACCCGCCTGCCAGGCAAACCGCTGCTGCTGATTGCCGGCAAGCCGATGGTGCAACATGTGTGGGAGCAGGCCCGCAAGAGCGGTGCCAGCCGTGTGGTCATCGCCACCGACGACACCAGCATCCTCGAAGCCTGCCAGGCCTTCGGCGCCGAAGTGCTGATGACCCGTGCCGATCATGAATCGGGCACTGACCGCCTGGCCGAAGTGGCCGCGTACCTCGGCTTGCCGGCTGACGCCATCGTGGTCAACGTGCAGGGCGACGAACCGCTGATCCCACCGGTGATCATCGACCAGGTGGCGGCCAACCTGGCTGCGCATCCGGAAGCGGGCATCGCCACCTTGGCCGAGCCGATCCATGAGCCGGAAACCGTGTTCAACCCTAACGCGGTCAAGGTAGTGAGTGACAAGAATGGCCTGGCCCTGACGTTCAGCCGAGCGCCGCTGCCCTGGGGCCGCGATACCTTTGCCAAGGGCCGCGACGTGCTGCCGGAAGGGGTGCCATATCGCCGCCATATTGGCATGTACGCCTACCGTGTCGGCTTCCTGCACGACTTCGTCAGTTGGGGCCCATGCTGGCTTGAGCAGGCTGAAGCGCTGGAGCAACTGCGTGCCCTGTGGCACGGCGTACGCATTCACATCGAGGACGCCATCGAGGCGCCTGCCGTGGGCGTAGACACCCCGGAGGATCTGGAGCGCGTACGGCGCTTGCTGGAGGCCTGATGCGCGTCCTGTTCGTGTGCCTGGGCAACATCTGCCGCTCGCCAACTGCCGAAGGCGTGCTGCGCCATCAATTGCATGTCGCCGGGCTCGCCGACAAGGTGCAGGTGGCTTCTGCCGGCACCGGCGATTGGCATGTCGGCAAGGCGCCAGACAGCCGCACCTGCAAGGCGGCGCTGGCGCGTGGTTACGACCTGTCGCAGCAACGCGCCCAACAGGTCAAGGCATCGCACTTCGCCGAATACGACCTGGTGTTGGCCATGGATGAGCACAACCTGCGCGATCTGCGGGCCCTGCGCCCGTCCACGGCAGTGGGTGAACTCGACCTGTTCCTGCGCCGCTACGGTGCAGCCCTGGATGAAGTGCCAGACCCTTACTATGGTGGCGCCGACGGCTTCGAGCAGGTGCTGGATCTGGTGGAGGCGGCTTGCCAGGCGCTGGTACTGGAAATCAAGGGGCGTCTATGACAGTGCAGTGGCAGGAGCAGGTATCGCTCAAGCCTTACAATACCTTCGGCATCGACGTGAAGGCGCGCTATTTCAGCCAGGTGCAGGACGACCAGCAGGTGCGTCAGGCGCTGGGCCAGGCACAGCAAAGGGGCCTGCCGGTACTGGTGATCGGGGGTGGCAGCAACCTGCTGCTGACCCGCGATATCGATGCACTGGTGCTGCACATGGCCAGCCGCGGTCGGCGTGTGCTCAATGACGATGGCGAGCGTATCGTGGTCGAAGCCGAGGCCGGTGAACCATGGCACGCGTTTGTGCAGTGGGCGCTGGCGCAGGGCTATTGCGGGCTGGAGAACCTCAGTCTGATCCCCGGCACCGTCGGGGCTGCGCCGATGCAGAACGTGGGCGCATACGGGGTGGAGATCAAGGACGTATTCGCCGGGCTGACAGCCCTGGACCGTGAGACGGGCGAGCTGCGGGACTTCAGTTTGGCAGAATGTGCTTTCGCCTATCGCGACAGCCTTTTCAAGCGCAACCCCGGCCGCTGGTTGATCCTGCGTGTGCGCTTTGCCTTGACCCGCACCCTGCACGCTCATCTGGATTACGGCCCGGTGCGCCAACGCCTGTCTGAGCAGGGTGTTACCGAGCTGACCGCGCAAGCGATCAGTGATGCAATCTGCAGCATTCGCCGCGAGAAGCTGCCAGACCCGGCAGAGCTTGGCAATGCCGGGAGCTTCTTCAAGAACCCGGTGGTAACGGCTGATCGGGTCGAGCGTATTCGTGCGCAGTATCCCGGCGTCGTGGCATACCCCCAGGCTGATGGTCAGGTGAAACTGGCGGCGGGCTGGTTGATCGAGCAGGCGGGCTGGAAGGGCCATCGTGAGGGTGATGCTGGCGTGCATCGCTTGCAGTCGCTGGTGCTGGTCAACTATGGGCAGGCGAGCGGGGCGCAGATGCATGCGCTGGCGCGGAAGATTCAGGCGGACATCTTCGAGCGGTTTGGGGTTGAGCTGGAGATGGAGCCTAATCTTTACTGATTTGCCGGCTGTGAACCCCCGTAGGAGCGGGTTTACCCGCGAAAGGGCCGGGCCTGGTGGCCAATTTCCACCTGCTGTTCACCGTTGCCGCCGCCACCGTATTCGCGGGTAAACCCGCTCCTACACGCTGATCGGTGGTGGATATACATCGGGGGGTGGACACAGGCCATTGTAGGAGCGGGTTTACCCGCGAAGAGGCCAGTCAGGCAAGCCAAAAAAAGCCCCGCCAGTTCGCACTGGCGGGGCTTTTTCATTCAGCTTTGGCTATCAGCCGTGATGAGGTTTGTGCTCATCGGCGGCTTCCAGGGCTGGTTCCTGGGAGGCTGCAGCAGCTTCCTGTGCGGCTTTGGCAGCAGCCTCGGCCTCACGCTTGCGGCGACGCACTTCACGTGGGTCGTTCGGTGCGCGGCCGTTGGCCAGCATGACAGTGGCAGGTTCGACCGCTGCAGGTGCAGGCTCGGCCGCCACTTCTGGCTGGGCTTCGACAACCGGGGCAGGCTGTACAGCAACCGGAGTGACTTCGACCACGGCCGGGGCCTGTTCGATTTCACCGGCTTCCACCGTTGGGGCTTCTACTGGGGTTTCAGCGGCCACGGTTTCTGCAACCACGGCCGACTCAACAGCAGGTGCGTCTTCAGCGACAGGCTGCGGGGCAGTTTCGACCACAGGCTCGGCAGTTGCCTCGGCTGCGGCCACTGGCTCGGTGACCGGCTGCTCGACCGCTGGGGCCACGGACGCTTCTTCAGCTTTGGCGACCGCTTCGACCTGCTCGACCGGCTGGGTGGCTTCGCTGTTGTCGGTTTCTGCAACGGTAGCGACTTCGGCGGTAGCACGCTCGGCCTGCTGGTTGGCCTGGGCTTCTGCGTCGGAGCTGATGTTGCTGCTGGCGACAGCAGCCGTCACGGCAAGGCCGGCAGCCAGTTCGGCACCCAGCTCGGTGGCCTGGTGCTGTTGTGGCTGCTCTTCGCTGCCTTCTTCTTCACTGCCGTCGATCAGTTCACCATTGGCGTTGCGCTGACGCTCACGACGGTTGCTGCGACGACGCTGGCCACGGGAGCGGCGGCGCGGGCGCTCGCCATCGGTGCCTTCCTGCTCGTCTTGCTGCAGCTCTTCGCTTGGCAGTTGCTCTTCGGCCAGCTCGGCAGCCTGTTCGGCAGCTTCTTCGACAGCGCGTGGTTGGCGCTCTTCGCGTGGTGGGCGCGGGGCGCGTTCTTCACGTGGAGCACGTTCTTCACGAGGTGCGCGCTCTTCACGTGGAGCACGTTCCTCACGAGGTGCGCGCTCTTCACGTGGGGCACGTTCCTCACGAGGTGCGCGCTCTTCGCGTGGAGCACGTTCCTCACGAGGTGCGCGCTCTTCACGTTGGGCACGTTCTTCACGAGGTGCACGCTCTTCACGCGGCTGGCGCTCTTCGCGTTCGGCTGGTGGCGTAGCGTCCAGCGGCTCGCGCAATTCGCGAACGCGCTCTTCGCCGCGGTTGCTACGGCGGTCTTCGCGTGGCTGGCGTGGAGCACGTTCTTCGCGTGGGGCGCGTTCCTCGCGCGGTGCACGCTCTTCACGTGGGGCGCGTTCCTCACGCGGTGCACGCTCTTCACGTGGGGCGCGTTCTTCGCGCGGTGCACGCTCTTCACGCGGTGCGCGCTCGGCACGCTCTTCGCGCGGCTTGCGTTCTTCGTCGCGGCGGCCGTTGCGGTTGCGGCTTTGCTGGCGGCCGTTGCGGCGTTCTTCGTTGCGCGGGCTGCGCTCGGCGGCCGGTTTTTCGGCGGCGGGAACCACTGGCGCGGCGGCAGGCTCGTCCTTGCCGGCGAACAGGCTGACCAGCGACTTCACCAGGCCTTTGAACAGGCTTGGCTCTGGAGCGCTCGGGGCAGGGGCGACCGGCGCGGCAGGCTGGGGCTCTTCAGCGGCGACCGGTACCGGTGCGTTGGCGCGGGCCGGGGCCGTTTTCACTGCGGCTTCCTGGCGTACCAGGGTGCGGGTGGCGGTCGGCTGCGGCGCTTCTTCGGCTTCGGCGGCGGCGATTTCGTAGCTGGACTGGTTGTTCAGCACTTCAGGGTTGTCGTCGCGCAGGCGCTGGACTTCGAAGTGCGGGGTTTCCAGGTGGTCGTTCGGCAGGATGATGATGCGCGCACGGGTGCGCAGCTCGATTTTGGTGATCGAGTTGCGCTTTTCGTTCAGCAGGAAAGCGGCTACCGGGATCGGCACCTGAGCGCGTACTTCGGCGGTGCGGTCCTTCAGGGCTTCTTCTTCGATCAGGCGCAGGATGGCCAGCGACAGCGACTCGACGTCACGGATGATGCCGGTGCCGGAGCAGCGCGGGCAAACGATGCCGCTGCTTTCGCCCAGCGATGGGCGCAGGCGCTGACGGGACATTTCCAGCAGGCCGAAGCGCGAGATGCGGCCTACCTGCACGCGGGCGCGGTCGGCTTCCAGGCATTCACGAACGCGCTCTTCAACGGCGCGTTGGTTCTTTGCCGGGGTCATGTCGATGAAGTCGATGACGATCAGGCCGCCGATGTCACGCAGGCGCAGCTGGCGGGCGATTTCCTCGGCCGCTTCCAGGTTGGTCTGCAGGGCGGTTTCTTCGATGTCGCTGCCTTTGGTGGCGCGCGCCGAGTTGATGTCGATGGACACCAGGGCTTCGGTCGGGTCGATCACGATCGAGCCACCGGACGGCAGGTCAACCACGCGCTGGAAGGCCGTCTCGATCTGGCTTTCGATCTGGAAGCGGTTGAACAGTGGCACGCTGTCTTCGTACAGCTTGACCTTGCTGGCGTACTGCGGCATCACCTGGCGGATGAAGGTCAGTGCTTCTTCCTGGGCTTCGATGCTGTCGATCAGCACTTCGCCGATGTCCTGGCGCAGGTAGTCGCGGATGGCGCGGATGATGACGTTGCTTTCCTGATAGATCAGGAATGGCGCGGCGCGGTCCAGGGACGCTTCCTTGATGGCGGTCCACAGTTGCAGCAGGTAGTCCAGGTCCCATTGCATTTCTTCGCTGCTGCGGCCAAGGCCGGCAGTGCGCACGATCAGGCCCATGTCGCCCGGCACGGTCAGGCCGTTCAGGGCTTCGCGCAGTTCGTTGCGCTCTTCGCCTTCGATGCGGCGGGAGATGCCACCGGCACGCGGGTTGTTGGGCATCAGCACCAGATAGCGGCCGGCCAGGCTGATGAAGGTGGTGAGGGCGGCGCCTTTGTTGCCGCGCTCTTCCTTCTCGACCTGAACGATGACTTCCTGGCCTTCGCTGAGCACTTCCTTGATGTTGACCCGGCCTTCTGGGGCCTTCTTGAAGTACTCGCGGGAGATTTCTTTCAGCGGCAGGAAGCCGTGACGTTCGGAACCGAAGTCGACGAAGGCGGCTTCGAGGCTGGGTTCGATGCGGGTGATCTTGCCTTTGTAGATGTTGGCCTTTTTCTGCTCGCGCGCGCCGGACTCGATGTCCAGGTCGTAGAGACGTTGGCCGTCCACCAGGGCTACACGCAACTCTTCGGGTTGAGTCGCGTTAATCAGCATTCTTTTCATGTTGTACCGTCGGTTTCCGGGCTGCCGGAAACGGCGTTCGGCACACACGACGTCTCATGGTCGGTGCCAAGGTGCGCAAAGGGTGGCCGGGCCACCCCCGTGTCGAGCGACGTTCGGCACCAGCCGGTTGCCCAGCCTGCCGTTGTCGCGACGACGCGTCCTGTTTGCTGCGGTGCCAACAAGGCCCCGGTGGCTTCGAATAGGTATCCGAATCAACCAAGCGGGCCTTGTGCACTCAGTCAGGAGGAGGAATCAACCGTCAGCCGTGGACGCCCGGAGGGCATCTGTTCAGGACCTTATCCGCTCACCAGCCGTCAGTGGGCTGGTGGCCGGACGCGGTGCTACACGGTCCGAGGGCTGTGCATCTCCACCCTGCACGTATCCCTGATAATTCGGGTGCTGCCGCGCGCTGAATCCGCAACGGGTTGCATTTTTCGCCAGCGCTGGTTCTGCGCTGGCGCCATTCATGTCCAAGGCAGGTATTTCCGAAGCATTCGCCGGGCGATGCGTGGAAGCGACTCGCGGGCAGAGGTGCAGCGAAAAGAATCGGGTAAGCAGGTGAAACACCGCACTTGTCGTTTTTTTTCGGTCTTCTCTACACGGCGCTGGTGGCGATTCCAGGCATTTCGGTAAACTGGCGAAAACCCCGTAGGACGGCCTCGCGTCCTGGAGAATTGCGAAGGTCAGGGACCGGCAAAGAGCCTGATGCCGCTGGCCTGCCGCTTTTGGCGGCGTTCGCGACTATAGCAGCAATGATTAAGTGCTTCAATTCCATAAAAAATTGTTATGATCCCGCAATGACGACCAATACCCCTCCGACTTCCGGCGTTCAGCTGATCGAAGTCGCGCCGGAGCTTGCCGGCCAACGCATCGATAATTTCCTCATCACGGCCCTCAAGGGCGTGCCCAAGACACTGGTCTACCGCATCCTGCGCAAGGGTGAGGTGAGGGTCAACAAGGGCCGCGTCAAGCCGGAGTACAAAATCCAGGCCGGCGACATCGTGCGGGTTCCGCCCGTCCGCTTGCCGGAGCGAGACGAGCCGGCGCCGGTGGCCCAAGGCCTGCTGCAGCGCCTGGAGGCCGCCATTGTTTACGAAGACAAGGCGCTTATCGTGATGAACAAGCCGGCCGGCATCGCCGTGCATGGCGGCAGTGGTCTGAGCTTCGGGGTGATCGAGGCGCTGCGCCAGTTGCGCCCGGACGCCAAGGAGCTGGAGTTGGTGCACCGCCTGGATCGCGACACGTCTGGTCTGTTGATGATCGCCAAGAAGCGCAGCATGCTGCGCCACCTGCATGCCGCCCTGCGCGGCGATGGTGTCGACAAGCGCTACATGGCGCTGGTGCGCGGCCACTGGCCAACCTCGAAAAAGCAGGTCAACGCGCCGTTGCTCAAGAGCAACCTGCGTTCCGGTGAGCGCATGGTTGAAGTGAACGAGGAAGGCAAAGAGGCGCTGACCCTGTTTCGGGTGCTGCGCCGTTTTGGCGACTTTGCCACCATTGTCGAGGCGCGCCCGATCACCGGTCGTACCCATCAGATCCGCGTGCACGCGCTGCATGCCGGGCACATGATCGCTGGCGACAGCAAGTATGGCGACGAAGATTTCAGCCGGGAAATTCGTGAGCTGGGTGGCAAGCGCCTGTTCCTGCATGCTTATGCGTTGACCGTGCCGCTGCCGGACGGCGGTGAATTGAAGCTCGAGGCGCCTGTGGATGAGGTCTGGGCGAAAACCGTTGAACGTCTGAGTGCGTCCTGACCCATGAAAAAAGGCTATGAGCTACTGATCTTCGACTGGGACGGCACCCTGGCCGATTCCATTGGGCGTATCGTCGAGGCCATGAGTGTCGCCGCCGAGCGTGCCGGCGAGGCGCAGAGCAGCGACGCTGCGGTCAAGGGTATCATCGGTCTGGCCCTGGACGAGGCGATCCACACCCTGTACCCGCACCTGGCGCCTGCAGGGGTTGCCAGCTTCCGTCAGCACTATGCCGATGTCTACGTTGCGCTGGATCAGCAGCCTTCGCCGCTGTTCGAAGGCGTGGTCGAGTCGCTGGATGCCTTTCGTGCCGAGGGTTACCGCCTGGCGGTGGCCACCGGCAAGGCCCGTCGCGGGCTGGATCGGGTGCTCAAGGCCAATGGCTGGGAGCGGTTCTTCGATATCACCCGTGCCGCTGACGAGACCCGGGGCAAGCCGCACCCGCTGATGCTCGAGGAAATCCTCGGTCATTGTGGCGTCGAACCGACGCGTGCACTGATGGTCGGAGATTCGGCATTCGACCTGCAGATGGCCAGCAATGCCGGCATGCATTCGGTGGCGGTTGGCTATGGTGCCATGTCGCTGCAGGCGCTGGCCGAGTTTGGCCCGCAGGTATGCATCGATCACTTTTCCCAGTTGCGCGAGTGGCTGGGTGGTTCCGCAACTCCACTTCCAAGGTAGGTAAGCATGGCAGACGAATGGAAAGCCCCAGAGGCCGAGCCCGGGGAGCGCGAAGAGCGCAACAGCTGGAAGCTGCTGGAAAAGACCTTGCTGGCCAGTGTGCAGGAGCAGCGACGGTCGCGGCGCTGGGGGATCTTCTTCAAGCTGCTGACCTTCGTCTACCTGTTCGGCATTCTGGCGTTGTTCTCGCCGCTGATGGACATGGACAAGGCCGCTTCGCGCGGTGCCAGCCATACCGCGCTGGTCGAGGTGCGCGGGGTGATTGCCGATCAGGAGGCTGCCAGCGCCGATAACATCGTCAAGAGCCTGCGAGCGGCGTTCAGGGATGACAAGACCAAGGCTGTGGTGATGCGCATCAACAGCCCGGGTGGCAGCCCGGTGCAGGCGGGTTACGTGTATGACGAAATTCGTCGCCTGCGTGCCGAATATCCCGCTATCAAGCTGTATGCGGTGATCGCCGACCTGGGTGCTTCCGGTGCCTATTACATCGCCAGTGCGGCGGACGAGATCTATGCCGACAAGGCCAGTCTGGTGGGTTCCATTGGTGTGACGGCGGCCGGTTATGGCTTTGTCGGCACCATGGAAAAGCTGGGGGTCGAGCGGCGTGCCTATACATCGGGTGAGCACAAGGCGTTCCTTGATCCGTTTTCGCCGGAAAAACCAGAAGAGACCCGGTTCTGGCAGGGTGTGCTGGATACCACGCACCAACAGTTCATCGCCATGGTGAAGCAGGGGCGGGGAGAGCGCCTGAAGGATAAGGAGCACCCGGAGTTGTTCAGCGGCCTGATCTGGTCGGGTGAGCAGGCCAAGGCCCTGGGGCTGGTGGATGGCTTGGGCAGTGCCAGCTATGTGGCGCGTGAAATCGTGGGCGAAAAGGAGTTGGTGGACTTCACTGTTCAGGAGTCGCCTTTCGATCGCTTCTCCAAGCGCGTGGGGGCCAGCGTGGCTGAGCACCTGGCGATGTGGATGGGGTTCCAGGGGCCGCAGTTGCGTTGAGTCCGTCGCAGTTTGTGTTGCCTGGCAGATCGAGCGCCGCCCGCGCGGCGCATTGCGCTGAGGCTCGCTCATCGATCGGGGTGCCCGGTGTGGGAGCGGGTTTACCCGCGAATAGGCCGGACCTGCCGGCCAATATCCCCAGTCGATCACCCTCCCGGGCGGCGCTCGATCTGCGGGGCACCAAAATTTCCAGCCAGGTTACGGAACCATCACCCCTTCCTTTGTCAGCATGTCCACCAGCCGAATTAGCGGCAGCCCGATCAGGCTGGTCGCATCGCACCCATGCGTGCTCTGGAACAGGCTCACCCCCAGGCCCTCGGCCTTGAAACTCCCTGCGCAATCCAGCGGCTGTTCTGCTGTCACGTAACGCTCTACCTGCTCCCTGCTCAGTTCGCGCAGTGTCACGGTAAAAGGCACGCAATCTACCTGGCAGTGCCCGGTGGCGCTGTTCAGCAGCGCCAGCCCGGTCAGAAAGCTCACCTGTTGCCCGCTGCACTCCAGCAGTTGCTCGCAGGCGCGCTCGAACGTGTGCGGCTTGCCCAGCACCTGCTCACCCAATACTGCAACCTGGTCCGAGCCGATAATCAGGTGCCCAGGGTAGCTGCCTGCCAATGCCTCGGCCTTTTGCCTGGCCAGCCGGCGCACCAGCTCTACGGGCGGCTCACCATCCAGGCGTTGCTCGTCTATGTCGGGGCTTGCCCAGGTGAAGGGCAGGTGCAGGCGTGCGAGCAGTTCGCGGCGATAGGCAGAGCTGGAAGCCAGTAACAAAGGAAGCATGGTAGACTCCGGGTTCGGTTGAACCAATTCTATCACGCACGATGCCGCCTAATTTCCTTTGACAGGGGCGGGGGGCATCCCTAGAATGCTGCGCCTATGTTGAATGACCCGATTCCACCTCACGTTGACCCGCGCAAATTAGCCGATCGTGGCGTAACCCTTAACGGTTCGCTGCAACTCGCTGATTTGGAAAGACTCTGCGACCCGCTTTCCGACAATGTCGGTACGGTGCAGGCGAAGTTCGATTTTGAACGAGATGAGCAGCACGTGGTGGTTATCCACAGCGAGCTGGACGTCGAAGTCAAGATGGTTTGCCAGCGTTGTCTTGAGCTGGTCACCCTGCCGATCCACAGCGAATGTACTTACGCGGTGGTGAAGGAGGGTGCGAATACCCAGTCGTTGCCGAAAGGCTATGACGTGCTGGAACTGGGCGAAGATCCTTTGGATCTGCAGGCATTGGTCGAGGAGGAGCTTTTGCTCGCCTTGCCAATCGTGCCTGCTCATCATCCGGAAGAATGCCAGCAGCCGGCGGGCGCAGACGAGCCCGAATCGAGCAAGGACGAGGTATCGCGGTCCAACCCGTTCAGTGTTTTGGCGCAGTTAAAGCGTGACCCAAACGTTTAGGAGTTAATCAATTATGGCTGTTCAGCAGAACAAAAAATCCCGCTCTGCCCGTGACATGCGCCGTTCGCACGACGCTCTGTCGGAAAACGCGCTGTCGGTAGAGAAAACCACTGGTGAAGTTCACCTGCGTCACCACGTTTCGCCAGAAGGCGTATACCGTGGTCGTAAAGTGGTTGACAAGGGCGCTGACGAGTAATCCTTGTCCGCTCAGGTCATCGCGATCGACGCAATGGGCGGGGACTTCGGTCCCCGCAGCATTGTCCAGGCTAGCATTGCCTGCCTTTCGGCTACCCCCTCGCTCCACCTGACCCTCGTCGGTCAACCCTCCCTCCTTGAAGATCTCGTCAGTGGCCTGCCAGCTGCGGATCGCGCGCGCCTGCAGATTGTCGCCGCCAGTGAGGTAATCGGTATGGACGAGCGGCCATCCCAGGCGTTACGCGGCAAGCCGGATTCGTCGATGCGCATCGCCCTCGAACTGGTGCGCGACGGAAAAGCCCAGGCCTGCGTCAGTGCCGGCAATACCGGGGCGCTGATGGCGTTGTCGCGCTTCGTGCTCAAGACCCTGCCGGGTATCGATCGGCCGGCCATGGTGGCGGCGATCCCGACCCAGACGGGTTACTGCCAACTGCTCGATCTGGGCGCGAATGTCGACTGCAGTGCCGAAAACCTCTACCAGTTCGCCGTAATGGGCTCGGTGGCCGCTCAGGCCCTGGGTGTGCACCGGCCACGCGTGGCACTGTTGAATATCGGTACCGAGGACATCAAAGGCAATCAGCAGGTCAAGCTGGCTGCCACGCTGTTGCAGAACGCCCGCGGCCTCAACTATGTCGGTTTCGTCGAAGGGGATGGCCTGTACCGGGGTGAGGCGGACGTGGTGGTGTGCGATGGTTTTGTTGGCAACATACTGCTCAAATCCAGCGAGGGCCTGGCGACGATGATCGGTGCGCGCATCGAAAAACTGTTCAAGGGCGGTGCTTTTTCCCGCATTGCCGGGGCCGTGGCCATGCCGCTGCTCAGGCGTCTGCAGGCCGACCTGGCGCCGGCGCGGCACAATGGGGCGAGCTTCCTGGGGCTGCAGGGTATCGTCATCAAGAGTCATGGCTCTGCGGGCGTGCAGGGGTTTCAGAGTGCCATCCAGCGGGCGCTGATCGAAATTCAGGAAAACCTGCCGCAGCGGCTGCACGGCCGCCTTGAAGACTTGTTGCCTTAGGCATTTCGCCGATGAAGTGCTTAAATGTGACCGCTTGGTCTGTGTTTTCATCCAAGTTTTCAGATTCCGCGCTTGGCCTCGGGCCTGGCGCACACTATCCGACGACAAGATCATAAGGGCTTGTTCAATGTCTGCATCCCTCGCATTCGTCTTTCCCGGTCAAGGTTCCCAGTCGCTGGGCATGCTCGCCGAGCTCGGCGCCGAGAAGCCAGTGATCATCGAAACCTTCAAGGAAGCGTCCGAAGCGCTCGGCTACGACCTGTGGAAGCTGGTCCAGGATGGCCCGGAAGAGCAACTTAACCAGACCGACAAGACCCAGCCGGCGATCCTCACCGCGTCCATCGCGTTGTGGCGTCTGTGGCTGGAAGAGGGCGGTGCCAAGCCTGCCTTCGTGTCCGGTCACAGCCTGGGCGAATACAGCGCCCTGGTCGCTGCAGGCAGCATCAGCCTGAAAGATGCCGTTCGCCTGGTCGAGCGCCGCGGTCAGCTGATGCAGGAAGCCGTACCGGCCGGTCATGGCGCCATGGCTGCCATTCTCGGTCTGGACGATGCCGTGGTCGTGGAGCTCTGCGCCGAAGCCGCTGAGGACGAAGTGGTCAGCGCCGTGAACTTCAACTCGCCTGGTCAGGTGGTCATCGCCGGTAACAAGGCAGCGGTAGACCGTGCCATGGAGCTGTGCAAGGCCAAAGGTGCCAAGCGCGCCCTGCCGCTGGCGGTCAGCGTTCCGTCGCACTGCGCCCTGATGAAGCCGGCCGCCGAGCGCTTTGCCGATTCGGTCAATGCCATCGAATGGAAGGCCCCGCAGATTCCGGTGGTGCAGAACGTCACTGCTGCCGTCGCCGCCGACCTCGATGCCCTCAAGCACGACCTGCTGGCACAGCTGTACCAGCCGGTACGCTGGGTCGAGTGCGTGCAGACCCTGGCCGCCAACGGTGCGGTCAACCTGGTCGAGTGTGGCCCGGGCAAGGTCCTGGCTGGCCTTAACAAGCGTTGCGCCGACGGCGTGACCACCTACAACCTCAACACCCCTGACGCCGTTGCTGCCACCCGCGCGGCACTGGCCTGATTTGGAGAAGCTTGCATGAGCCTGCAAGGTAAAGTTGCACTGGTCACCGGCGCCAGCCGTGGCATTGGCCAGGCCATCGCCCTCGAACTGGGCCGCCAGGGCGCGACCGTGATCGGCACCGCGACTTCGGCGTCCGGCGCCGAGCGCATCGCTGCCACCCTGAAAGAGCACGGCATCACCGGCACCGGCATGGAGCTGAACGTGACCAGTGCCGAATCCGTTGAAGCAGTACTGGCCGCCATTGGCGAGCAGTTCGGCGCGCCGGCCATCCTGGTCAACAACGCCGGTATCACCCGCGACAACCTCATGCTGCGCATGAAAGACGACGAGTGGTTCGATGTCATCGACACCAACCTGAACAGCCTCTACCGTCTGTCCAAGGGTGTGCTGCGTGGCATGACCAAGGCACGTTGGGGTCGTATCATCAGCATCGGCTCGGTCGTCGGTGCCATGGGTAACGCTGGTCAGGCCAACTACGCGGCTGCCAAGGCCGGCCTGGAAGGTTTCAGTCGCGCCCTGGCGCGTGAAGTGGGTTCGCGTGGCATCACCGTCAACTCGGTGACCCCGGGCTTCATCGATACCGACATGACCCGCGAGCTGCCGGAAGCTCAGCGCGAAGCCCTGCAGACCCAGATTCCGCTGGGCCGCCTTGGCCAGGCTGACGAAATTGCCAAGGTGGTTTCGTTCCTGGCTTCCGACGGCGCAGCCTACGTGACCGGCGCCACCGTGCCGGTAAACGGCGGGATGTACATGTAATACTGCAACTCAATGTGACGGGTTTCGTAAAAAAAGAGTCATACTGCGAGCCTAAAATCCGTTATAAAGCTGCAACCAGATTCCAGGCAGCGGGTGTGGTGACTAGCCTGAAGGTGCGTTTCGCTTGAAAAGCGAACGTCTTTCTATAAAATTAGCCACCGGCCAGCTGCCTGACATATATCCATTAGGAGTGAAAACTAGGTATGAGCACCATCGAAGAACGCGTCAAGAAAATCGTCGCCGAGCAACTGGGCGTCAAGGAAGAAGAAGTGACTAACTCCAAGTCCTTCGTCGATGACCTGGGTGCCGATTCGCTTGACACCGTTGAACTGGTGATGGCTCTGGAAGAGGAATTCGAGACCGAAATCCCTGACGAAGAAGCCGAGAAGATCACTACCGTTCAAGCTGCTATCGACTACGTCCTGGCCCACCAGGCCTAAGACGCTGCAGTCGACGCTACTTGTCGGGGAAAACCGCACTGCCTTCGCTGGCGTGCGGTTTTTTCTTTGCGAGCGCCTCGCATTCTTCAGGCCGCTTCGTTCACCGCGCACCAAGAGTCTGTTGCCATTGCATTCCTGCGCTTGAATGCAATGGCAAGAGACTCTGTTATTAGAAAAGGAGAGTACTGTGTCGCGTAGACGCGTCGTGGTCACCGGTATGGGTATGCTGTCGCCACTGGGTACCGATGTACCGAGCACCTGGCAGGGCATTCTGGCTGGCCGCAGTGGCATTGGTCCGATCGAACACACGGACCTGTCTGCCTACTCCACCCGTTTTGGCGGCTCGGTGAAAGGCTTCGAGGTTGAGCAGTACCTGTCGGCCAAAGAGGCCCGCAAACTCGATCTGTTCATCCAGTACGGCCTGGCGGCCGGTTTCCAGGCGGTGCGTAATGCCGGCCTGGAGGTCACCGACGCCAACCGTGAGCGTATTGGCGTGGCCATGGGCTCGGGCATCGGTGGCCTGACCAACATCGAAGAAACCAGCCGCACCCTGCACGATTCGGGGCCGCGCCGCATTTCGCCGTTCTTCGTGCCGGGTTCGATCATCAACATGATCTCCGGTTTCCTGTCGATCCACCTGGGCCTGCAGGGGCCGAACTACGCCATCGCCACCGCTTGCACCACCGGCACCCATTGCATCGGCATGGCCGCGCGCAATATCGCCTACGGTGAAGCTGACGTGATGATCGCTGGTGGCGCCGAAATGGCCGCTTGTGGTCTGGGCATGGGCGGTTTTGGCGCTTCGCGCGCGTTGTCCACCCGCAACGACGAACCCAGCCGGGCCAGCCGGCCGTGGGACAAGGGTCGTGACGGCTTTGTGTTGTCCGACGGTGCCGGAGCCCTGGTGCTCGAGGAGCTGGAGCACGCCAAGGCCCGCGGTGCGACTATCTATGCAGAGCTGGTTGGCTTTGGCATGAGCGGCGACGCCTACCACATGACCTCGCCACCCGACTCTGGCGAGGGCGCTGCCCGCTGCATGGCCAACGCTTTGCGCGATGCCGGTATCCAGCCGGAAGAAGTCAGCTACATCAACGCCCACGGCACTTCTACCCCGGCGGGCGATGTGGCCGAAGTGGCGGCGATCAAGCGCGTGTTCGGCGAGCATGCCTACAAGCTGGCGGTCAGCTCGACCAAGTCGATGACCGGTCACTTGCTGGGCGCCGCGGGCGCGGTGGAGGCGATCTTCAGCGTGCTGGCCATCAATAGCCAGATGGCCCCGCCGACCATCAACCTGGACGAGCCGGACGAGGGGTGTGACCTCGACTTCGTTCCCCACCAGGCGCGCAGCATGCCGATCGACGTGGTGCTGTCCAACTCGTTCGGCTTTGGCGGCACCAACGGCTCGCTGGTATTCCGCCGGTTTGCCGGCTGATGCACAGCTGGATCGACGGCCAGCCGGCGACTGCACTCAACCTGCAGAACCGCGGCCTGGCCTACGGCGATGGCCTGTTCGAAACCATCGCTGTGCGAGGCGCTCGGCCCAGCTTGCTGGACGGCCACCTCGCACGCTTGGCACTGGGCTGCCAGCGCCTGGCAATCAACGCCGACCTGGCGCTGGTACGCGACGAGTTGCTGCGCTATGCCAGCCAGTTGGGCGAGGGTGTCGTCAAACTCATTCTGACCCGTGGCGATAGCCAGCGTGGCTATGCGCCCGCTGTCGATGCCGCTCCGCGGCGGATCCTGCAAGGCAGCCCATTACCCCGCTATCCTGCCGAGCATGCCGAGCATGGCGTGCGCTTGTTCCCTTGCCAGACCCGGCTTGGGGAACAACCACTGCTGGCCGGCCTCAAACACCTCAACCGCCTGGAGCAGGTGCTGGCCCGTGCCGAATGGCAGGACAGCGGCCATGCCGAAGGCCTGATGCGTGACGCGCAGGGCAGGGTGATCGAAGGGGTATACAGCAATCTGTTTCTGGTGCGTGATGGCGTGCTGCTTACTGCCGACCTTAGCCGTTGCGGTGTGGCGGGAGTGATGCGTGCCGCACTGCTGGAACAGGCCCCGCTGCTGGGTATTGCGGTACAAGTCTGCGACCTGTCATTCGACGCGCTGGAGCAAGCAGATGAAGTATTTGTTTGCAATAGCGTTTACGGCATTTGGCCTGTGTGTGGCGTAGCCGCGTTAAACTGGTCGCCAGGCCCGCTCACTCGTAAACTGCAGGCCGTTGCCCGTACGTTACTGGAAACCTGAATTCGTGAGACGTAAATTCCTGCTGTTGCTGGAGATGGGCTTGATCCTTGCCGGCCTGGCGTTTGGCTGGTCGGCCTGGAAGGTCAACTCGGTCCTGGAGCAGCCCTTGCACGTCACGCAGGAACGCCTGCTCGATGTGCCCAATGGCACCAACCCCAACCGCATGTTCTACAGCATGCAACGAGAAGGGTTGCTCGACGATGCCGTCTGGTTGCGTTTGTACTGGCGCTTCAACATGGCCGGCACCCCCCTGCACACCGGCGAGTACCGTCTTACCCCAGGCATGACCGTCGAGCAGCTGTTCGACGCCTGGCGCCGTGCCGACGTGGTGCAGTACAACCTCACTCTGGTCGAAGGCTGGACCTTCCGCCAGGTGCGCGCGGCCGTGGCCAAGCATGAAAAGATCAAGCATACCCTTGATGGCTTGTCGGATGCCGAGGTCATGGACAAGCTCGGCCATACCGGCGTATTCCCCGAAGGCCGCTTCTTCCCCGACACGTACCGCTTCGTGCGGGGTATGAGCGATGTCGAGTTGCTGCAGCAGGCCTACATGCGCCTGGACGAAGTGCTGGCCAAGGAGTGGGCCGAGCGTTCCACAGACCTGCCGTATCGTGACCCTTACCAGGCGCTGATCATGGCCTCTCTGGTCGAAAAGGAAACCGGCATTCCGCAGGAGCGCGGGCAGATCGCCGGCGTCTTCGTGCGGCGCATGCGCCTGGGTATGATGCTGCAGACCGATCCGACGGTTATCTATGGCATGGGTGAACGCTACAACGGCAAGATCACCCGCGCCGACCTGCGCGAGCCTACGCCCTACAACACCTACACCATGACCGGCCTGCCGCCGACCCCGATCGCCATGGTTGGCCGCGAGGCGATTCATGCGGCGCTGAACCCGTCCAATGGCACCAGTCTTTACTTCGTCGCCCGCGGCGACGGCAGCCATGTGTTCTCCGACGACCTCGACGGCCACAACTCGGCGGTGCGCGAATTCCAGCTCAAGCGCCGGTCGGACTACCGCTCCAGCCCCGCGCCGCAGCAAGAGGCAAAGCCAAGTGCCGATGATGCCGAGCAGGCGTCGGGCGCCGATGACGCGCAGCGCCCTGAGCCCGCTCCCGAGGAAGCGCCTGCGCAGGATGCCCCTGTCGGCGGTGCGCAAGCGGCCGAGCGGCCGATGCCTGACGAACAACATTAAGGACTGCCTGTGAGCGGCTTGTTTATTACTTTGGAAGGCCCCGAAGGTGCGGGCAAGAGCACCAACCGCGACTACCTGGCCGCGCGCCTGCGCGAGCACGGCCTGGACGTGGTGCTGACCCGTGAGCCAGGCGGCACGCCGCTGGCGGAAAAGGTGCGTGAACTGTTGCTGGCCCCGAGCGACGAAGGCATGGCGGCCGACACCGAGCTGCTGCTGGTGTTCGCCGCTCGCGCCCAACACCTGGCGCAGGTGATCCGTCCGGCGCTGGCCCGCGGGTCTGTGGTGCTGTGTGACCGTTTCACGGACGCTACCTATGCCTATCAGGGCGGCGGTCGTGGCTTGTCGGTCGAGCGTATCGCTGCCCTGGAGCAGTTCGTCCAGGGCAACCTGCGCCCGGACCTGACCCTGGTCTTCGACCTGCCGGTAGAAGTCGGCCTTGCCCGAGCCGCCGCCCGTGGCCGCCTGGACCGATTCGAACAGGAAGGACAGGCCTTCTTCGAAGCGGTGCGCCAGGCGTACCTGCAGCGCGCCCAGGGTGCGCCACAGCGCTACAGCTTGCTCGATGCAGCACAATCCCTGGAGGCTGTGCAGCGTGACATTGATGCACTGCTGCCAGGCATTCTGGAGCGTTGCCGTGGCTGAGGCCTACCCTTGGCAGCAGGCGCTGTGGCAGCAACTGGCCGGTCGCGGCCGGCACGCCCACGCTTATCTGCTGCATGGGCCGCAGGGTATTGGCAAGCGGGCCCTGGCCGAGCGTCTGATGGCGCGCCTGTTGTGCCAACAGCCGCAGGGCCTGGACGCTTGTGGGGCGTGTAAGTCGTGCCTGTTGCTCAAGGCCGGCAGCCACCCGGACAACTTCGTCCTCGAGCCTGAGGAGGCTGACAAGCCGATCAAGGTCGACCAGGTCCGTGAACTGGTGGCCTTTGTGGTACAAACCGCGCAGCTGGGCGGGCGCAAGGTGGTGTTGATCGAGCCGGTGGAGGCGATGAATGTCAACGCCTCCAACGCCCTGCTCAAAAGCCTTGAAGAACCTTCCGGTGATACCGTGTTGTTGCTGGTTACGCACCAGCCCAGCCGCCTGTTGCCGACGATCAAGAGCCGCTGCCAGCAGGTCGTCTGTCCGCAGCCCAGCCTGGCCCAGAGCCAGGCATGGCTGGCTGGCGCGTTACCCGACTGCGACGAGGTCGAGCGCGATGAGTTGCTGACGCTGGCCGCGGGTTCGCCATTGATGGCGGTCAACTTGCAGGCGCAGGGTGTGCGCGAGCAACGTGCGCTGGTTACTGACGGGGTGAAGAAGCTGCTCAAGCAGCAGCAATCGCCCAGCCAGCTGGCCGATGCCTGGAGCGGTGTGCCGTTGTTACTGCTGTTCGACTGGTTTTGCGATTGGTCGCACCTGATCCTGCGCTACCAGTTGACCCAGGACGAGGAAGGGTTAGGCTTGGCCGATATGCGCAAGGTCGTGCAGTACCTGGCGCAGAAGAGCCGCCAGACCAAGGTGCTGGAGGTGCAGGCATGGATCCTCGAGCAGCGCCAGAAGGTGCTGGGCAAGGCCAACCTCAACCGTGCCTTGTTGCTTGAATCGCTGCTGGCTCACTGGCTGCAACTGCCGGGTGCCCGCTGATTTTCCATCTTTCATGTGTGCCGTTATCCCATGCTCGTAGATTCCCATTGCCACCTCGACCGTCTTGACCTCAGTGCCCACCAGGGCTCCCTTGATGCTGCCCTGCAGGCGGCGCGTGAGCGTGGGGTTGGGCATTTCTTGTGCATTGGCGTCAGTGCCGAGAATGCGGGTGCAGTGAAGGCGCTGAGCGAGCAGTACGCTGACGTCGATTGCTCGGTGGGCGTGCACCCGCTGGACCTGGCCCCTGGCGAAACCCCGGCGTTGGAATGGCTGTTGCGCGAATTGGCCCACCCGCATGTGGTGGCGATTGGTGAAACCGGGCTGGATTACCACTACGAGCCGGAGGCTGCGGAGCTCCAGCAGGCCTCGTTCCGCCTGCACCTGGAGGCCTCCAGGCAGACTGGCAAGCCGGTGATCGTGCATACCCGGGCGGCGCGCGCCGATACCCTGGCGCTGCTGCGTGAGGCCAACCTGCCGCAGGCTGGCGTGCTGCACTGCTTTACCGAGGACTGGGACATGGCCAAGGCCGCGCTGGACCTGGGCTATTACATCTCGCTGTCTGGAATCGTGACCTTCCGCAATGCCGATGCGTTGCGTGAAGTGGCGCGGCAGGTGCCGGTCGACCGCCTGCTGGTAGAGACCGATTCGCCGTACCTGGCGCCGATTCCGCACCGGGGCAAGCCGAACCTGCCGCAGTATGTGCGGGAGGTGGCGGAGTATGTGGCTTCCCTGCGTGGGGCCAGTTATGAGCAACTGGCCGAGCAGACTACCGCCAACTTCAAGCGGCTGTTCCCGTTGGCGCGTGTGGATTGATTCACCGGGGTTGGAGATTGCGTGAGGGTCACAAGGTGCCTGCCACAGCCCTTGCAGCGCCTGTGAGATCGAGCGCCGCCCGCGCGGCGCTCGATCTCACAGGCGCTGAAAATCTTGCGTCACGCACCTGACAGCCGTCACACCATCCTCCCCACAAAAACACAAAAAAAAACCCGGGTTCTGGGGGAGGAATCCGGGTTAAGACCATTAGGAGTAAAACAAAGGTACGCGGTCCCTGAGCACCTTTATCGGCGCGCCACTGGGGGGGATGCGCCGCGCCAACACTTCAAGTATTGGTCAGGTTTGGCGCAGTGCCAGTGCATAGTGGACGTTTTTTAAACAGATTTGGAATACGCCAACGTTTCATTCCTCCCGCAGCGCATGGCAGTATGCATCGTGAAACACAGACATGTGTGGATGATCCGTGCAATTTCCCGCAAGTTAGGCATAATAAACCGCTTCGATTGTCATCCAGTCCTTCCCATGCAGAAAGAACCTCGTAAGGTCCGTGAGTTTCGCCGTCGCGAACAGGAAATCCTCGATACCGCGCTCAAGCTGTTTCTCGAGCAAGGTGAAGACAGCGTCACTGTCGAGATGATCGCCGACGCCGTGGGCATCGGCAAAGGCACGATCTACAAGCACTTCAAGTCCAAGGCGGAGATCTACCTTCGCCTGATGCTCGATTACGAGCGTGACCTGAACGAGCTGTTGCACTCGGCCGACGTCGACCGTGACAAGGAAGCCCTGTCGCGCGCCTACTTCGAGTTCCGCATGCGCGACCCGCAGCGCTACCGGCTGTTCGACCGCCTTGAAGAAAAGGTGGTCAAGGGCAACCAGGTGCCGGAAATGGTCGAGCAGTTGCACAGCATCCGTGCTTCCAACTTCGATCGCCTGACCCTGTTGATAAAGGGCCGTATCAGTGAAGGCAAACTCGAAGACGTGCCACCGTATTTCCATTACTGCGCTGCCTGGGCGCTGGTGCACGGCGCTGTAGCGCTGTACCACTCGCCATTCTGGAGCAATGTGCTGGAGGATCAGGAAGGCTTCTTCCAGTTCCTGATGGATATTGGCGTGCGGATGGGCAACAAGCGCAAGCGCGACCCGGAACCCTCGAACTGAGCATTGCACGGAACTGCGCGGGCCCTGTGGCAGCGGGCGCGCCTGCGAACACGGGCGCAGCCGGTGCCAGCCACTGCGTTTGATTCTTCGCGGGCACGCCCGCTCCCACAAGTACTGCGTCGTGGGTTCTCTACTCGGCAGCGCAGTCTGAAGCGTTCGGCTATCGCTTGAACATTCGGCATTGTTCATTGGGGCTTGCAAAAACCTGATTTATGAGTCAGGTTTTGCCAGCCCCTTCATCCATGCCGGAGTCATTCATGATTGTCGATCGTCAAGGCAGGCGCTTTCGTAACCTGCGCGTCAGCCTGACGGCTGCCTGCAACTACGCCTGTACCTACTGCGTACCTGACGGCAAGCGGTTGGTGGCGGCGCAGGACGAGCTGTCAGCGGATGCCTTGGCCCGTGGCGTGGCCTACCTGATCGAAGCTGCCGGTATCGAGCGCCTGCGCATTACTGGCGGTGAGCCATTGGTTAGCCCGCGTCTGGATGCCTTTCTGGCTGCCGTGGCCAAACTCGACCTTGACGACATCTCGCTGACCACCAATGGCCAGTTGCTGGCGCGCAAGTTGTCGCAACTGCAGGCGGCCGGGATTCGTCGGCTGAACGTTTCCCTCGACACCCTCGACCCCCTGGCTTTCCGCCAGATTGCCCGTGGCGGCGACCTGGGTACTGTGCTGGACGGAATGGAGCGGGCGAGCGCCCTGGGCATGCGAATCAAGGTCAACATGGTGCCGATGCGAGGGAAAAACCTCGATCAGGTACTGCCGCTGCTGGATTACTGCCTCGCGCGCGGCTTCGAACTGCGCTTCATCGAACTGATGCGCATGGGGCACCTGGCCCACGATCGTAACGCCTTTCTCCAACAGTTTGTCGGCCTCGACCAACTGCTTGCGCTGATCGGTGGCCAGTATGCCTACGCCCAGGTGGATGCGCCGCTGGACGCCACTGCCATGCGTTACCACATTCCCGGCAGGGGCCACTTTGGCGTTATCGCCAACGAAAGCGTGCCGTTTTGCCGTACCTGCTCGCGGCTGCGCCTGTCTTCCACGGGCTGGCTGCATGGCTGCCTGTCGTCTGGTAACCGGCACTTCGTCGGCGACCTGCTGGAAAAGCCGCGTCATCAGGCGTTGCCGGCCTTGCAGCGGTTGTTGGTCAAGGCATTGGCAGACAAACAGGACCTGGCCTTTTCCGGCGGCGTGACGGTCATGAAAGTGATCGGTGGCTGAAGCTGGCGCAAAAGCTGCATCCGCCGGCTATTCGCCGGTTTTTCGTCGCCGGCCACTGGAGGAAAGATGCGTAGCCTGGTCTTGCTGCTGGCGCTGATGGCGCTGGGCGGCTGCATGAATGTCAGTGATATGGGCGAGGGTGTCCGCTATCACATGAGCGATGCCGGTCTGCTGGACCACAGCGAAACCCGTCGCACCTTGTCGATCCGCCTGCAGCCTGATTCATTCATTTTCATTGGCCAAGGTGCGTTCGTGCCGCCGGGCAAGGGGCCGGTGCCTCGGCAGAATGCAGTGGCCCAGCAGGCCTTCAAGAGCTTTGTCGAATACTTCCCGATGGTGCGTCGCGCCCAGGGCCCGCTGGGCCTGGAAGAGGCCATTGCCCAGGCGCGCTCGGTAGGCGCCGACTACCTGCTGTACACCCGCTTCGCGCGTACCGACGATCGCATCGGCAATGGTGACGAGTGGTATGACGAGCAGGCCGTCGACCGCTTGGGCTGGGACACTGGCGTGGTGCAGATGATGCTGATAGAAACCAATACCCGCTACCTGATCGATACCGCGCGCATCAAGAGCCGTGGCGGTTTGTTGACGTTCCACGACAACACCCCGGAGGATTTGCTTGGCGCGCCGATGCGCGAGTACGCTCGTAGTCTCCTGGGCATGAGTGAATGAGGCAAGCGTGATGAGTGACTCCGGCAAGGCCAATGACCTTCTGGCGCAGATCCCCAAGGCCAAGGGGCTGCCGCCGGTGCACCTGTGGAACCCGGATTTCTGTGGTGACATCGACATGCGCATCGCCCGTGATGGCACCTGGTACTACCTGGGCACGCCGATCGGGCGCAAGCCGATGGTGCGGCTGTTCTCGACCATCATTCGCCGCGATGGCGATGACTATTTCCTGATCACCCCGGTAGAGAAAGTCGGCATTCGTGTCGACGATGCGCCGTTCGTGGCCGTGCTGCTGGAAGTGCAGGGGGAAGGCGAACAGCAGGTGCTGCGCTTTACCAGCAATGTCGAGGACCAGGTCGAGGCCGGGCCGGATAACCCCCTGCGGGTGGTGATCGACCCGGTGACGCAGGAGCCATCACCGTATGTGCTGATGCGCAGCAACCTGGAGGCGCTGATACATCGCAATGTGTTTTACCAACTGGTGGAGCTGGCGGTGCCGCGTGTGATCGATGGTGAGGAATGGCTTGGGGTGTGGAGCCGGGGGGAGTTTTACCCGATCGGGCGCAGTGATTGAGGCCTCTGTTGGCGATGCCGGCTTCTTCGCGGGTAAACCCGGTCCTGCACACGCATTGGTGATTCGGCACAGGCCGTTGGCGCCGGGTCACCCGTGAATGGGCCGGGCCTGCTGGCCAATCTCCGCCCGCCGTTCACCGTTGCTGGCCAATAATTTCAGCGCAACGAAAAAGCCCCCGGTTGCTTGCGCATCCGGGGGCTTCTTCAATGTCTGGCTCCGCGACCTGGACTCGAACCAGGGACCCAATGATTAACAGTCATTTGCTCTACCGACTGAGCTATCGCGGAATCTGCGCGTATCTTACTGATTGCCCGGGAGAAGTCAACCCACCCCCAGGCAAAACAATGAGTTACAGCACTTCCACGATAGCTTTGGTCACCACGTGGATGTTGCTCTGGTTCAGCGCGGCCACCGCGATACGGCCGGTGTCCAGGGCATAAATGCCGAAATCGTTCTTCAGGCGGGCGACCTGTTCAACGGTCAGGCCCGAGTAGGAGAACATGCCGACCTGGCGGCCAACGAAGCTGAAGTCGCGGTTGGCACCGTATTCGGCCAGCAGCGATACCATCTGTTTGCGCATGCCGTGGATACGCTCGCGCATTTCGGCCAGTTCGGTTTCCCACATCTGGCGCAGCTCTGCGCTGTTCAGCACGGTGGCAACAATGGTTGCGCCGTGGGTTGGCGGGTTGGAGTAGGTGGTGCGGATCACGCGCTTGACCTGCGACAGCACGCGGGTGCTCTCGTCCTTGGAGGCGGTGACGATCGACAGTGCGCCGACGCGCTCGCCGTACAGCGAGAACGATTTGGAGAACGAGCTGGAAACAAAGAACTCCAGGCCCGACTCGGCGAACAGGCGCACGGCGAAGGCGTCTTCGGCGATACCGTCACCAAAGCCCTGGTAGGCCATGTCGAGGAACGGCACGTGGCCCTTGGCCTTGACCACTTCCAGGACGTTCTTCCAGTCGTCCAGGTTCAGGTCGACACCCGTCGGGTTGTGGCAGCAGGCGTGCAGCACCACGATCGAGCCGGACGGCAGGGCGTTGAGGTCTTCGAGCATGCCAGCGCGGTTGACGTCGTTGGTCGGCGCATCGTAGTAGCGGTAGTTCTGCACCGGGAAGCCGGCCGATTCGAACAGCGCACGGTGGTTTTCCCAGCTCGGGTCGCTGATGGCAACCACGGCGTTTGGCGAGAGGCGCTTGAGGAAGTCGGCGCCGATCTTCAGCGCGCCAGTACCACCGACGGCCTGCACGGTGACCACGCGGCCAGCGGCCAGCAGTGGCGACTCGGCGCCGAACAGCAGCTTCTGCACAGCCTGGTCGTAGGTGGCGATGCCGTCGATCGGCAGGTAGCCGCGCGAAGCGTGCTGGGCGGCACGCTGGGTTTCGGCTTCGATCACGGCGCGCAGCAGCGGAATGCGGCCTTCCTCATTGCAATACACGCCTACGCCCAGGTTGACCTTGTCGGTACGTGGGTCGGCGTTGAATGCTTCGTTGAGGCCCAGAATAGGGTCGCGGGGTGCCAGCTCGACAGCGGAAAACAGGCTCATTGTTACCTTGGCTCTGATTGGAGTGTGATAGGGCGTACACGCTCCAGCCGAATGCACTGAAGCGGTGCACAAACGGGGAGTCAGTATAGTGATACCGACCGGTCACCGCGACACTCTGGCGCAGCTTTTAGGGCTATTTGCGCAAATATTTTTCGACCATTGGTCCAATTGCCGTGTCCACCGTTGCACACGCCCACTCCTGTGCCTTGAAAGCGCCCCCGAACGGGCGCATTTGGGTATAGACTACTGGCTAAATTTACAGCTGCTGCACCGCGAGGTCCTTCATGTCCGAGTTCCAGCTCGTCACACGTTTCCAGCCGGCCGGCGACCAGCCCGAGGCTATCCGCCAGTTGGTCGAAGGCATCGAGGCGGGGTTGTCGCACCAGACGCTGCTCGGGGTGACTGGCTCGGGCAAGACCTTCAGTATTGCCAACGTCATCCAGCAGGTGCAGCGCCCGACGCTGGTGCTGGCGCCCAACAAGACGCTGGCCGCGCAGTTGTACGGGGAGTTCAAGGCGTTCTTCCCCAATAACGCGGTGGAGTACTTCGTTTCCTATTACGACTACTACCAGCCAGAAGCCTACGTGCCGTCGTCAGACACCTTCATCGAGAAGGACGCCTCGATCAACGACCACATCGAGCAGATGCGCTTGTCGGCGACCAAGGCGCTGCTGGAGCGGCGTGACGCGATCATCGTGACCACTGTGTCGTGCATCTACGGCCTGGGCAGCCCCGAGACCTACCTGAAAATGGTCCTGCACGTGGACCGTGGCGACAAGCTCGACCAGCGCGCGCTGCTGCGCCGCCTGGCCGACCTGCAGTACACCCGCAACGAAATGGACTTTGCCCGTGCCACTTTCCGGGTACGCGGCGACGTGATCGACATCTTCCCGGCCGAATCGGATCTGGAAGCCATCCGTATCGAACTGTTCGACGATGAAGTGGAGAACATCGCCGCTTTCGATCCGTTGACCGGTGAGGTTTTCCGCAAGCTGCCACGTTTCACTTTCTACCCCAAGAGCCACTACGTCACCCCGCGGGAAACCCTGCTGGAAGCAGTGGAGGGCATCAAGGACGAACTGAAAGAGCGTCTGGAATACCTGCACAAGGCCAACAAGCTGGTCGAAGCGCAGCGCCTGGAGCAACGCACCCGCTTCGATCTGGAGATGATCCTCGAACTGGGCTACTGCAACGGCATCGAAAACTACTCGCGTTACCTGTCCGGGCGCCCGGCCGGGGCGCCGCCGCCCACCCTTTACGATTACCTGCCGCCCGATGCGCTGCTGGTGATCGACGAATCCCACGTCAGCGTTCCGCAGGTCGGTGCCATGTACAAGGGCGACCGTTCACGCAAGGAGACCCTGGTCGAGTACGGCTTCCGCATGCCTTCAGCGCTGGACAACCGGCCGATGCGTTTCGACGAGTGGGAGGATGTCAGCCCGCAGACCATTTTCGTTTCGGCCACCCCGGGCCCCTACGAGGCTGAGCATGCCGGGCGCGTGGTGGAGCAGGTGGTGCGCCCGACCGGGCTGGTCGACCCGCAGGTAGAGGTGCGCCCGGCGTTGACCCAGGTCGACGACCTGCTGTCCGAGATCCGCAAGCGTGTCGCGGCAGGCGAGCGAGTGCTGGCGACCACGTTGACCAAACGCATGGCCGAGGACCTCAGCGATTACCTGGCCGACCACGACGTGCGGGTACGCTACCTGCACTCGGACATCGATACGGTGGAGCGGGTGGAAATTATCCGCGACCTGCGCCTGGGCACCTTCGACGTGCTGGTGGGCATCAACCTGCTGCGCGAGGGCCTGGACATGCCCGAGGTGTCGCTGGTGGCCATCCTCGATGCGGACAAGGAAGGTTTTCTGCGTTCCGAGCGCTCCCTGATCCAGACCATTGGCCGCGCGGCACGTAACCTCAATGGCCGGGCCATTCTGTACGCCGATAACGTAACAGGCTCCATGCAGCGAGCCATCGACGAAACCGAGCGCCGCCGCGAGAAGCAGATCGCCTTCAACGAAGCCAACGGCATCGTGCCCAAGGGCGTGGTCAAGGACATCGCCGACATCATGGAGGGTGCCACCGTGCCCGGTGCGCGCAGCAAGAAGCGCAAGGGCATGGCCAAGGCGGCGGAGGAGAGCGCCCGTTACGAGGCCGAACTGCGTACGCCGGGCGAGATCACCAAGCGCATCAAGCAGCTGGAAGAGAAAATGATGCAGTTCGCCCGCGACCTGGAGTTCGAAGCTGCGGCGCAGTTGCGTGACGAGATTGCGCAGCTGCGGGAGCGGTTGATTAGCAGCTGAAGCCGGGCGCGGGCCCTGTGGGAGCGGGCGTGCCCGCGAAGAATTCAACGCGGTGGCTGGCACCGGCTGCGCCGGTGTTCGCGGGCATGCCCGCTCCCACAGGGACCGCATCTAATCTGTAATAGCCTCAATGGGCTTCCCCAGCCTTCAGCCCCTCCGGCAACTTGCGGGTCAGCAACACCGCCACCATGCTCACCGCCAACCCAATTCCGACAAAGTGGAAGGCATCGTTGTACGCCATGATCATGGCCTGTTGGTGGGTAATCTCGCTAAGTTTGCCCAGCGCTGCATTGTCACTGCCCAACCGTTCCGCCAATTGCGCCAGCCGCTCAGCCACCTGCGGGTTGCTCGGCACCACCGATTCGCGCAGGTAGTCGAAATACACCTTGGTCCGCGCATCCAGCAGGGTGGCCAGCAAGGCAATACCAATCGCGCCACCGAGGTTACGCAGAATATTGAACAGGCTCGACGCGGACCCGGCATCCTGTTGTTGGATATACGCGGTGGCAATCAGCGAGATGGTCACCATGATCATCGGCTGGCCCAGGGCGCGGATGATCTGGATATGGTTGAACTGCGGCCCGGCAAAGTCCGGGTTGAGCACCCCCGAACCGAAACTGGCAGCGCCGAACAAGCAAAACCCCAGCGCGCATAGTACCTTGGGCGATATCACCTTCATCAGTTGCGGCACCAGCGGGATCAGGAACAGCTGCGGAATCCCCATCCACATGATCACCTCGCCAATCTGCAAGGCGTTGTAACCCTGTACCTGCGCCAGGTACAGCGGTAGCAGATAGATCGACCCGTACAGGCCCACGCCCATGCCCAGGCTGGCGATGCTCGACAGGCCAAAGTTGCGGTTGCCGAGGATGCGCAGGTTGATCAGTGGGTGTGGCTTGGAAAACTGCAGGATGACGAAGGTGATCAGGCTGACCAGGGCAACGCTGCCCAGGCCGACGATCAGGTGCGACTCCAGCCAGTCCTTGCGATGGCCTTCCTCGAGAAACACCTGCAGGCAGCCCAACCCAAGGCCGAGGGTGACGATCCCGGCGTAATCGGTACTTTTCAGCAGCTCCCAGTGCGCCTCCTTCTTCTCAAGCCCGTATAACAAGCCGGCGATCATTAGCAGGCCCGGCGGGATATTGATGTAGAAGATGTACTCCCAGCCCCAGTTCTCGGTCAGCCAGCCGCCCAGGGTGGGGCCGATGGAGGGGGCGAAAGTGGCGGTCATGGCGAACATCGCCATGCCTTTGGCGCGGTGGTGTTCGGGCAGCTTGATCAGGGTCAGGGTAAAGGCCAGCGGGATCAGCGCGCCGCCGGTGAAGCCCTGCAGGGCGCGGAAAAGGATCATGCTCTCCAGGTTCCAGGCCATCGAACATAGCAGCGACGACAGCAGGAAGCCGCCGGATACCCACACTGCCAGGCGCCGCGCCGACAGCAGCTGCACCAACCAGGCTGTTAGCGGGATCATGATGATTTCCGCTACCAGGTAAGAGGTGGAAATCCATGAGCCTTCTTCCAGGGTCGCCGACAGGGCGCCCTGGATGTCCTTCAACGAGGAGTTGGTGATCTGGATGTCCAGCACTGCCATGAAGGCGCCGAGCATCACGCTCATCACTGCGATCCAGTCGCGCCGGGTTGGCTCCGCCGTGGGGCGGAGCAGTTGGTCACCGGCCATTGTGGCTTTCGTCTTCGCTGCGCAGGTCGACAGTGGCGGTCACCGACATGCCGGGGCGAATACGCCCATGCAACGGGTTGTCGGCGCGGAACGTGAGTTTTACCGGGATGCGCTGCACAACTTTGGTGAAGTTACCGGTGGCGTTGTCCGGTGGCAGCAGGCTGAACTGCGCACCGGATGCGGCGAACAGGCTGTCCACCCGGCCTTCGATCGGTGTGTCTGGGTAGCTGTCGAACAGCAGCTCTGCGCGCTGGCCGGGGTGCATGCGGCCGATCTGGGTTTCCTTGAAGTTGGCCTGCACCCAGATGTCTTCATCCGGCACGATCGACAGCAGGTAGGCACCGGCCTGCACCACCTGGCCATCGCGCGCACTACGCTGGCCGATGGTGCCGCTGATCGGTGCATGGATTTCGCAGCGGGTCAGGTTCAGCTCGGCCTGGGCCAGGTCGGTGCGGGCATTGGCGATTTGCGCATCGAGGCGCTTGAGTTCGGCGTTCAGGCTCGTGACCTGCTGACGCTGGCTTTGCAGGTCGGCGCGGGCCTTGTCGACCTGGGAGCCGGCGACATGGCTGTCCGCCGACAGGGTAGTGACCCGCTCTTCGGAGACAAAACCCGGTTTGCGCAGCTTCTCCGCGCGGCTCAGGTCCAGCCGCGAGCGGTCGAACGTGGCCTGGGTGGCCGCCAACTGGGCCTGGCCGGCGGCAATCAGGCTGCCTTGTTGGGTGAGGCGGCTTTGCGCTTGCGCATACTCGGCTTCGCGGGTGGCCAGGGCGGCACGGGCGCGTTCGACCGCCAGCTCGAAGTCGGCGGCTTCCAGGCGCACCAGCAAGCTACCCTTGCTGACGTGCTGGTTGTCCTCGACCGGCACTGTTTCGATACGTGCGCCGAGCTGGCTGGAGATACGGGTGATCTCGCCCTGCACGTAGGCGTTGTCGGTGCTTTCGTAGAAGCGGCCCTTGAAGTACCAGTGGGCCAGGAAGGCAAGGGCAATGATGGCCACCAGGGTGAAGAAGATCGTCAGGCGGCGTTTGAGTTGGGCAGGCATGGGGACTATCGTTCCAGAAATGTAAACAAATTTAACAGCGGCGCCGGGCCTGTCGACAAGTGACGTTCGCGCCATTGCTGGAGCCCGGTGCCCGCCTCCTGCTAACATCCCGCCTTTGTTTCATCTTTCGTTCGAGACTCTCCATGACCACCGTACGCACGCGTATTGCGCCATCGCCTACCGGCGACCCCCATGTCGGCACTGCCTACATCGCCCTGTTCAACTACTGCTTTGCCAAGCAGCACGGCGGTGAGTTCATCCTGCGCATCGAAGACACCGATCAGCTGCGCTCCACGCGCGAGTCGGAGCAACAGATCTTCGACGCTCTGCGCTGGCTTGGCATCGAATGGAACGAAGGCCCGGATGTCGGCGGCCCGCATGGCCCTTACCGGCAGAGCGAGCGTGGCGAAATCTACGCCAAGTACGCCAAGGAACTGGTAGACGCCGGCCACGCCTTCTACTGCTTCTGCACCGCCGAAGAGCTGGAGCAGATGCGTGCCGAGCAGCAGGCCCGCGGCGAAACCCCGCGTTACGATGGCCGTGCGTTGCTGATGAGCGCCGAAGAAGTGCAGCGCCGCCTGGACGCTGGCGAGCCGCACGTGATCCGCATGAAGGTGCCGAGCGAAGGCATCTGCGTGGTACCGGACATGCTGCGCGGCGATGTCGAGATCCCGTGGGACCGCATGGACATGCAGGTACTGATGAAGAACGACGGCCTGCCGACGTACTTCCTGGCCAACGTGGTCGACGACCACCTGATGGGCATCACCCACGTGCTGCGTGGGGAAGAGTGGCTGCCATCGGCGCCCAAGCTGATCAAACTGTACGAGTACTTCGGCTGGGAGCAGCCCAAACTGTGCTACATGCCGCTGCTGCGCAACCCGGACAAATCCAAACTGTCCAAGCGCAAGAACCCGACCTCGGTCACCTTCTATGAGCGCATGGGCTTCATGCCTGAAGCGATGCTCAACTATCTTGGCCGCATGGGCTGGTCGATGCCTGACGAGCGCGAGAAGTTCTCGCTGGCCGAAATGGTCGAGCACTTCGACCTGTCGCGTATCTCGCTGGGCGGCCCGATCTTCGACATCGAGAAGCTGTCCTGGCTCAACGGCCAGTGGCTGCGCGAGCTGCCGGTAGAGGAATTCGCCGCACGCCTGCAGAAATGGGCGTTCAACAGCGACTACATGATGAAGATTGCCCCGCACGTGCAGGGCCGGGTAGAAACCTTCAGCCAGGTTGCCCCGTTGGGCGGGTTCTTCTTCGAAGGCGCGCTCAAGCTGGACGCCAAGCTGTTCGAAAGCAAGAAACTGTCGGCCGACCAGGTGCGCCAGGTGATCCAGCTGATCCTGTGGAAGCTTGAAAGCCTGCGCCAGTGGGAAAAAGAGCGCATCACCGGTTGCATCCAGGCCGTGGTCGAGGCGCTGGAGCTGAAGCTGCGTGACGCCATGCCGCTGATGTTCGCCGCCATCACCGGCCAGGCCAGCTCGGTTTCGGTGCTGGACGCCATGGAAATCCTCGGTCCCGACCTGACCCGCTACCGCCTGCGCCAGGCCTTGGACCTGCTGGGTGGGGTGTCGAAGAAAGAAAACAAAGAGTGGGAAAAGCTGTTGGCTTCCATTGCCTGATTCAGCTTTGCACCTAACCTGTGGGAGCGGGCGTGCCCGCGAATGCAATGGTAAATTCAATACCGCATTTGCGGGCACGCCCGCTCCCACAGGCCAACTAAGCCCCAAAAAACCGGGGCAGGGCGGTAAGTGATTGTTATCTGTGAAAAATTTTTTGAATATTTTTGAAAATTAGTTTGACAGCCCTGCAATCCGATCTTAATATGCGCCCCGTCCACAGCGATGAACGAAAACGAAACGCTAGCCACCCAGCCAGCGGTTCAGTTCAAAGCGACATTGTGGGGCTATAGCTCAGCTGGGAGAGCGCCTGCATGGCATGCAGGAGGTCAGCGGTTCGATCCCGCTTAGCTCCACCAAATTCCGCTTAGCAGCCAAGGCTGATAAGCAAGACCGGGTCCAGCAACCGGGTCTTGAAGGTAAGAAGGTTCGTCCCCTTCGTCTAGTGGCCTAGGACACCGCCCTTTCACGGCGGTAACAGGGGTTCGAGTCCCCTAGGGGACGCCAGTTTTACACAAGCGATGTTGGTATGTCGCTGGGCCGCGAGGCTAGAAATCCGGGGCTATAGCTCAGCTGGGAGAGCGCCTGCATGGCATGCAGGAGGTCAGCGGTTCGATCCCGCTTAGCTCCACCAATTTTGCCGCGGTTCGCGTTAGCGGATCGGCACGAAGGTTACGTCCCCTTCGTCTAGTGGCCTAGGACACCGCCCTTTCACGGCGGTAACAGGGGTTCGAGTCCCCTAGGGGACGCCACTTTTCCTGCGTTTTGCAGGGCTTAAAAAGGCTCGTCGATTATTGATGAGCCTTTTGTTTCGGGGCTATAGCTCAGCTGGGAGAGCGCCTGCATGGCATGCAGGAGGTCAGCGGTTCGATCCCGCTTAGCTCCACCATTTCTGCCAGGGTTCACACGAGTGGATCTTCGCGAAGGTTACGTCCCCTTCGTCTAGTGGCCTAGGACACCGCCCTTTCACGGCGGTAACAGGGGTTCGAGTCCCCTAGGGGACGCCACGTTTACCCGCGTTTTGCGGGACTTTAAAGGCTCATTCGCTTATTGAATGGGCCTTTTGTTTTTTCCTTCCCCAATAATTTTCCCTCCGACAAGCGGTCGCAGGTTCTGCTTGCCAAAAAATATGATGAGAATAATATTTCGGTCATCATATTTTGTTTGGTGCGTGCCCGATGAGCGACAAGAAGAGCAGAACCCGCGAACGCATTCTGGAGGCTGCGCGCACTGCGCTGATCCAGCACGGCCCGGCCGAGCCCAGCGTCAGCCAGGTGATGGGTGCGGCAGGCCTGACCGTCGGCGGCTTCTACGCACACTTCGACAGCAAGGACGAGCTGATGCTCGAGGCGTTCCGCCAATTGTTGGGTGAGCGCCGAGCCTTGCTCGCCCAGATCGACCCCAGTCTCGATGGCGCCGGGCGGCGAGCGCTGGCTGGCGCCTTCTACCTCTCGCGCAAGCACCGGGACTGCGAAGTGCATGCTTGCCCGCTGCCTAACGCGTTGGGCGAAATGCAGCGCCTGCCGGAGGTCTTCCGCGAGGTGCTGGCCGAGCACATCGAGTTGATGACTGCCGCGATGGTTGACCGCCCTGAGGATGCCGACAAAGCGCTGGCCGACCTGGCCCTGATGGTTGGGGGGCTGGCGCTGGCCCGGGCCTTGGGGACCAGTGACCTGTCTGACCGTATTCTGCGCGCCGCCAAATCGGCGGTGCTTTAAACCTGGAGCATGGCGATGACCACCCTGAGCTGGATTCGCGGTGTCAATGGCACCTTGGGCCGCCTGGCCCCCGAGCATGTCGCGGGCAAGATGCGCCGAGCCTTCATGACTCCGCGCAACCTGCCGCCGCGGGATTGGGAGCTGCCTGTGCTGGCCAGCGCCGAGCGCATTACGCTGCGCTTCGGTCTGTCTGCCTTGCGCTGGGGTCAAGGGCCGACCGTGCTGCTGATGCACGGTTGGGAGGGGCGCCCGACGCAGTTTGCCGCCTTGATCGAGACCTTGGTTCAGGCGGGGCATACGGTGGTGTCGCTGGAAGGGCCTGGGCATGGTCGTTCGCCTGGCGAGCAAGCGAATGTGGTGCTGTTTGCCCGGGCGCTGCTTGAGGCTGCGGCTGAGTTGCCGCCCTTGCGTGCAGTCATTGGCCATTCCATGGGTGGGGCGAGCGTGCTGCTGGCTTTGCAGATGGGGCTGCGTACAGAGGCGGCTGTCAGCATTGCAGCGCCGGCGCGGTTGCTCGGTGTGTTGCGTGGTTTTGCCCATCGCCTGGGGCTGCCAGCCCGGGCACGGGCAGCGTTCATTCGCCAGATCGAGCGCGATGTGGGCATGCAGATTGCGCGGCTGGATGTCACGGGTTACCAGCTGGAGCTGCCGGGGCTGGTGGTGCATGCTGCCGATGATGCTCTCGTGTCCGCAGATGAGGCACATGTCATCCACAAGGCCTGGTTCGACAGCCGGCTGATGCTGCTGGAAGAGGGTGGTCACCAGCGAGTGCTGGCCGACCCGCGGCTGAGTGAAGCCGTGCTCGAATTGCTGGCTCGGGCTGAGGCGGTCAGTGTCGGCGCGGCTTCAGCGGCGAATATCGGCATCGCCGCCGGGGCCATCCGCCGCGGTGTCTGATTCGCGGGCAAGCCCGCCCCTCTAACGACTGCCTCAGGCTCAAGGGGGCTGGACATTGCCCCGCAGATCGCTGCTAAATCGCCTTTTGCGCCAAGGAAGCGAAAATGAGCTGGGACCTGGCAACACCCTTCGTCATCGACCTGCGCGTCGGCAGCGAGGACATCGACGGCCTTGGCCACGCCAACAATGCGGTCTACGTGACCTGGCTTGAGCGTTGCGCCTGGCGCCATTCCCAGCGCCTGGGGCTGGACCTGGCCGAATACCGGCGCCTTGACCGGGCGATGGCCGTGGTGCGCCACGAAATCGACTACCTGGCCGCTGCCTATGAGGACGACGAGCTGCAACTGGCCACCTGGATCATTGACTGGGACCAGCGCCTGCGCATGACCCGGCGTTTTCAGCTCAAGCGCCCGCGCGATGGTGTGACACTGCTGCGCGCGCAAACCACCTTTGCCTGCATCGAGCTGTCCAGCGGCAAGCCCAGGCGCATGCCGGCGGAATTCGTCGAGGGTTACGGTCCGGCGCTGATCGGTGCCTGAGTCGCCGGCAATTTTTGTTAAACTGCCGGCTTTTTCCGCTGAGACCCCGACATGCAAATTGCCCTGGCCCCCATGGAGGGGCTGGTCGACAACATCCTGCGCGACGTATTGACCCGCGTGGGCGGTATCGACTGGTGCGTCACCGAGTTCATTCGCGTGTGCGACCGTCTGTTGCCGGCGTCCTCGTTCCACAAGCTGGCGCCTGAGCTGCGCCAGGGCGCGCGCACCGCTTCCGGTGTGCCCATGCGTGTGCAATTGCTGGGTTCGGACCCGGTATGCCTGGCGGAAAACGCCGCACTGGCTTGCGAGCTTGGGGCGCCGGTGATCGACCTGAACTTCGGTTGCCCGGCAAAGACAGTGAACAAGTCGCGAGGTGGTGCGGTACTGCTCAAAGAGCCAGAGTTGCTGCACGCCATTGTGCGTGAGGTGCGGCGTGCAGTACCGGCGAATATCCCGGTGACCTCGAAGATGCGCCTGGGCTTTGACAGCCCCGACGGGGCGCTGGAGTGCGCCACGGCGCTGGCCGAGGGCGGTTCGGCACATCTGGTGGTGCACGCGCGGACCAAGGTTGAGGGCTACAAGCCGCCAGCGCACTGGGAGTGGGTGGCGCGGGTACAGGATGTGGTCAAGGTGCCGGTGTTCGCCAATGGCGAGATCTGGACGGTTGATGACTGGCGGCGTTGCCGCGAGGTCAGTGGCGCTGAAGACATCATGCTCGGGCGTGGGCTGGTATCGCGCCCGGACCTGGGTCTGCAGATTGCAGCGGCGCGGGACGGGCGCGACTATCAGCCGATGAGCTGGCAGGACTTGTTGCCTCTGTTGCGTGAGTTCTGGTGTCAGGCTCAGGCCAAATTGTCGCCGCGTTATGCGCCGGGGCGGATGAAGCAGTGGCTGGCGATGCTGACTCGCAGTTACCCTGAAGCGGTGGTGTTGTTTGCCGAGTTGCGCCGGGAAGATGACTGCGCGCGGATCAGCCGGTTGCTGGGGGTAGAGGCTCAAGCCCTGGAGGCTTGCGTCGCCTGAGCAGGTCTCTGGTACTGCACCTGTAGGAGCGGGTTTACCCGCGAAAGGGCCGGCCCTGCTGGCCAATCTCCACCCGCCGCTCAGCG
>NZ_JBICMK010000102.1:0-29805 GCF_043106315.1 Pseudomonas sp. FYR_5
GTGGCGGCGACTTGCGCCTCGATCAGTTGCTGCAGGCACTGCTCCAGCGGGTAGTCGGCGTGGGTGCGGTTCCAGTCGTAGACCACCTGTTGCTGCTGCGCGGCATTCAACAGCGGCAGCTCGGCGATGCGCTGCTGCGGCTGGGCGACGATGGCGGCCAACAGGCCCTGCCAGTGCCCGGCGAGCTGGGCAATGGTGGCTTCGTCGAACAGCGCGGTTGCGTAGGTCAGCGACACTGCAATCCCTGCCTCGTGCTCCACGGTCTCCAGCGTCAGGTCAAACTGCGCGGTCCCGCGTTCCCAACTCAGGGTCTCGACAGCCAAGCCAGGCAGCTGCCGACCCTGCCCGCGCGCTTCGGTCTGGTGATTGAACATGACCTGGAACAACGGGCTATGGCTGAGGCTGCGCTCTGGCTGCAAGGCTTCGACCAGCTGCTCGAACGGCAGGTCCTGATGGGCCTGTGCACCCGAGACTCGTCGCTGAGTCTGCTCAAGCAGTTCAGTGAAGGTCATCCCCAGGTCGAATTCCGCCTTGAGTACCTGGGTGTTGACGAAAAAGCCGATCAGGCCTTCGGTCTCCATTCGATTACGGTTGGCCGTGGGTATGCCGACACGGATATCGTTCTGCCCGCTGTAGCGGTGCAGCAAGGTCTGGCAGCTGGCCAGCAGAAGCATGAACACTGTCACGCCCCGATCACGCGCCAGTTGCTTGAGGCCGGCACACAGTGTGTCGTCCAGACTGATATCCAGGCTTGCACCTGCCCGGCTCTGCACGGCCGGGCGAGGACGGTCGATCGGCAGTTCCAGCACCGGCAGCTCCCCCCCCAGCTCGGCCTCCCAGTACGCCAGCTGACGCGCCAGCTCACCCGCTTCCATGCACCGGCGCTGCCAGATGGCATAGTCGGCATACTGGATCGGCAGTTCCGGCAACGACGCCGGCTGGCCAAGGCGATGCCCCTCGTAACTGCGGATCCACTCGTCCAGCAGTATCGGCATCGACCAGCCATCGGAGACGATATGGTGCATGACCAGGATCAGCACATGATCGGCCTCGTTCACCTGCAGCAGCCTTACTCGCCACAGGGGCGCCTGCCCCAGGTCGAAAGGCTGGCCGGCCTCTTCTTCGATGCGACGTTCAAGGCGCTCGGCAAAATCAGCGTCTGGTGCCGATGCAAAGGGCTCTCGCACAATTTCCACCCGCACACTCGGTTCAATGACCTGGACAGGCTGGTCGCCGTCCTGGGCAAAAGCGGTGCGTAGGCTTTCGTGGCGGTGCACCAGGTCTTCCAGGCTACGCTGCAGAAGCGCGGGGTCCAATGCGCCCCTGAAACGCAGGGCCATGCTGATGTTGTAGGCCGCGCTTTCGGGCTCGAACTGCCAAAGGAACCACTGGCGCTGCTGGGCATACGACAACCCGATGGTCCCCCATTCGTCCCGTATCCGCGGGATCGGCAGCCGAGCGAAGCTCATGCCCTTGGACTGCATCCTTTCAAAGAATTGCTTGCGCTGCTCCAGTGGCAGATGCAGGAACCGTTTAACCAGCTCGATGTTCTGGGCCGTCATTTCAAACACTCTCCAGTTCTGCCAGGAAATCACTCAACTCATCGACATCCGCTGCGCTGGCAGGCGCCAGCTCAGCCATCGTCGCCACGTAGTCCGCAAGTCGCCCGGCACCGAACAAGGCCGAAAGCGGCACCTCCAGCCCCAGCAGCAACTGCACACGCTGGGTCGCTTGGACTGCCAGCAGCGAATGCCCGCCCAGCTCGAAGAAGTTGTCGCTCATACCGACCCTTTCAAGCTTCAGCACATCGGCCCAGATCGCTGCAACGTCCTGCTCCAGCGGGCTCTGTGGTGCGACGAACTGCTGCTGTAGCTGCGAGACATCAGGTTTGGGTAAGGCTCGCCGATCGAGCTTGCCATTTGCCGTAAGAGGCAGCGTTTCCAGGAACACCTGATGGGCGGGCACCATATGCTCGGGCAACGTCGCTTTAAGGTGCTCGCGCAGGCTCTCGCGCAACGCTGCCGAGGGCGCTTGGACAGGGATCAGATAGGCAACCAGTTGCGTACCGCTCGGACCGTCAGTAGCGAGTACCACCGCTTCGCGGATTTGCGAATGTTCCTGCAGCCTGGCCTCGATTTCGCCCAGCTCGATACGGAAACCTCGGATCTTCACCTGATGATCGATACGACCGACGTATTCGATCGCACCCTGCATGCGGTAGCGTGCCAGATCGCTGGTGCGATAGAGGCGACCACCACCCTGCTCGCTGCCATCGAACGGGTCGGGTACGAACCGCTCCGCCGTAAGCGCCGCGCGCCTGTGATAGCCACGGGCAAGGCCGGCCTGACCAACGTGCAGTTCGCCATGACAACCGGGGGCGGCGATATTGAAGTCAGCATCAAGCAGGTACAGCGACTGATCGGGAATCACCTGACCGATGGGGCTGACACCATCGCGCTGCAGATCTTCACGACTCACAGGCCGGTAGGTGACGTGCACCGTGGTTTCAGTGATGCCGTACATGTTGATCAGGGTCGGCTGGCTGTCGCCGAAGTGGTTGAACCACGGTGCCAGGCTCCCGACATCCAATGCTTCACCCCCAAACACGATGTAACGCAGGGCAAGCTCAGACTGCCCCTGCGGTCGTGTGCAGGCATGCGCGATCAGTTGCTTGAACGCCGAAGGTGTCTGGTTGAGCACCGTGACCTGCTCACGGATCAGCAATGCGTGAAATTCCGCGGGTGATCGGGCTACGTCCTTGGTCACGATCACGGCCTTGGCCCCATGAACCAGCGCACCGAACAGTTCCCAGACAGAGAAATCGAACGCGTAGGAATGGAAGACGCTCCAGACATCCCGGCTATCGAACCCGAACCAGTCCTGGGTTGCCTGGAACAGCCGCACGACGTTGTGATGAGGCAGCAAGGTCCCTTTGGGTTTGCCGGTGGACCCCGAGGTATAAATCACGTAAGCCAGGTTTGCAGGTTGCGTGAAGTTGACCGGGTTGGCTTCGCTGTAGCCAGGGAACGGCTCCAGGAGCAGCGAATCGACATCCTCAGGCAGCGGCAAGTGGGCGAGCAGATGTGACTGGGTCAGCAACAGGCGAATACCGCTATCGCTCATCATGTAAGCCAGACGATCTTCCGGATACTCCGGGTCCAGCGGCACATAGGCGCCTCCCGCCTTGAGGATGCCCAGTAGCCCGATGACCATTTCCAGGCCACGATCCACAGCGATCCCCACCAGCACATCCGGCCCCACGCCCTGCTCGCGCAGCTTGTGGGCCAGCTGATTGGCACGCCGATTGAGTTGGCTGTAACTGAGGGTCCGCTCACCCGAGACCACGGCAATGGCCTCCGGCGTCCGCGCAGCCTGGGCTTCGATCAGCTGGTGCAGACACTGATCGGGATGATGATTCACAGGCGCCGGATTCCAGTCATGAATGATTGCGTGCCGCTCCTCTGCTTCGAGCAAAGGCAGTCGAGCGAGCACCTGCTGCGAATCCTCGACCAGCGCCTGCAACAGCGTGCCGAAGTGGCGGGCAATCTGCGCGATGCTTTCTTGCGTGAAACACTGGCGGTCGTAGCTGTAGTGCACCGACAGGTGCGTACCTGCGCCAATCGCCAAGGTCAGCGGCACGCTCGACTGTTCATGCCCGTGCACGTTGCCGAACACGAGTCCGGCGGGTGCGCTCTGCTGCAGAGCATCGCCGACCGGGTAGTTCTCGAACACCAGCAAGGTATCGAACAGCCCTTCCCCACCCGATCCGGCCCAGCGCTGGATGTCGTACAAGGGGCTGTGTTCGTATTCGCGCAGCGCCAGGTTCTGCGCCTGCAGTTGCTGCACCCATTCCGCCACCCGCTGCTGCGGACGCGGGTTGGCGACCACCGGCAGCGTGTTGATGAACAGCCCCAGCTGTTGCTCGACACCGCGCAGCTCCGCCGGGCGACCGGATACCGTCGCACCGAAGCTCACGCACGATTGCCCGGTGTAACGCTGCAGAAGCAGCAGCCACGCCGCTTGCACCAAGGTATTGACGGTCACCCGCTGCTGCCGGGCAAAAGCAGCCAGCGCCTGCGTCTGCTGCTCGCTCAAGCGCTGCTGGTGTTCACCGTAGCCGGTACCCAGGCGGGCCTTGTCCTGACGCATGGCCAGTGCCAGGCGCGTAGGCTCGTTCAGGTCATGCAACTGCTGCTGCCAGAAGGCCTGAGCTTGCAGGGCATCCTGGCGCTGCAGCCATTCGATGTAATCGCGATAGCGGCCCGTCAGCCCACCGTTCGGCACCCCGGCATAAGCCTGGAGCACCTCAGCGAGCAACTGCGCATTGCTCCAGCCATCCATCAGAATGTGATGGCTGGTGAAGACCAGATGGCACGATGCTTCGCTGGTGCGGATAACCGCCAGGCGCAGCAGGGGGTCATGCTGCAGGTCGAAGCCCTTGCGCAGATCCGCTTCGGCCCAGCTGTCCAGGGCCGCACCCTGCTCGGCGATGCCGGCCCAGTCCAGGTACGTGAACGGCAATTCGAGCTGCCTGCGAATGACCTGCAGCGGGTGCTGGAAGCAGGTCACGAAGTTGGCCCTGAGCACCTCATGGCGATCGACAGCGGCCTGCCAGGCGAGCCTGAAGCGTGGCACGTCGAGCCCTTTGACGTCGACGCGCATCTGGTTGATGTAATGCCCCCCGCCTTGCTCGAACAGGCTGTGGAACAGCATGCCCTGCTGCATGGGCGCAAGGGGATAGAGGTCTTCGATCTGCGCCACCGGAACAGGCAGGCTGTCCAGTTGGGCCTGGGTCAGCCCGGCCAGCGGAACATCCGAAGGCGTCAAACCTGCGTGGGTATCCGCCAGGCAATGCTCGACAATCGCCTTGAGCTCGGCAGCGAACTGGTCGGCCAGGCGCTGCACCGTGTCAACGTTGAACATGTCGCGACTGAAGGTCCACTCAAGGTTCAGCTCACCGGCATAGACCTGGCCATTGATCGACAACCAATTGTCCAGCGGCGCTTCGCTGCTCTGGCTGGCGCCGGCGCTTTCGCCAGCGGGCACCAGGAATGCCGACGCATCGGCGTCCGAGCCCGGCGCGAAGCTGCCGTCGAACTGCCCCAGGTAGTTGAAGGTGATGCGGGGGTTCGGCAACTGCGCAAGCGCTGCGCGGGCCTGCTCATCGCCCAGGTAGCGCAGGGCACCGTAGCCGATGCCTTTGTCCGGGATCGACCGTAGCTGTTCCTTGATCCGCTTGATCGACGCATCAAGCGTCTGCTCCGGGCTCAGTCGCACCGGGAACACGCTGGTGAACCAGCCCACGGTCCGCGTCAGGTCAATGGTATCGAACAACTCTTCGCGGCCATGCCCCTCCAGTTGCACGAGCACGTCGCTGCGCTGGGTCCAGCGTGCGATGACGCGGGCCAGTGCGGTCAGCAGCAAGTCGTTGACCTGCGTACGGTAGGCAGCAGGTGCCTGTTGCAGCAGTTGCCGGGTACTGGCCGAGTCAAGACGGGTGCGGGCGGTGCCGACATGCATGCCATGCAACGAGCCACCCGGGTTGTCGCAAGGCAGGTCTGCATCAGACTGGCCGAGTTGCGCCTGCCAGTAAGCCAGCTGCGCCTGCAGCGTTTCGCTGCGTGCGTAGCGCTGCAAGTGCGCAGCCCACGCCTGGGTCGCGCTGGTCTTGGCTGGCAGGTCGACTGGCTGGCCGGCGTGCAACTGGCGGTAGGCGGTTTGCAGGTCTTCCAGCAGCACGCGCCAGGACACCCCGTCCACCACCAGATGATGGATCGCCAGCAACACGCGCTGGCTGCCATCCGCGAGGGTTGCCAGCAATGCCCGCAGCAACGGGCCGCGCTGCAGGTCAAGGCTACCCTGGACGTCATTGCACAACGCTTCAAGCGCCTCGGCATCCGCCACAGTAGCCTGCCACAGCAGATCTTGCTGTGGCTCTGGCGAACCGTAACGAGCCGTCCATTCACCCTCTGCACAATCGAAGCGCAGGCGCAGCGCGTCATGGTGGATCACCAGGGTCTGAAGCGCTTGCTCCAGTGTCTGGCTGTCGAGCGCCTGACCTGCCTTGAGCAACAGCGCCTGGTTCCAGTGGTGGCGCTGGGCAATGTCCTGCTCGAAGAACGATTGCTGGATCGGCAGCAGCAGGGTCTGGCCAGTGGCAGCCTTCTGCTCGATCAGCAATCCGCCCTCGTCCCCTTGCCTGGCGACCGAGGCCAGCCCTTGGACGGTCTGGTGCTGGAACAGCTCTTTGGGGGTGAAGCGGATACCCGCCTGGCGCGCGCGGCTGACCACCTGGATCGAAATGATGGAATCGCCACCCAGTTCGAAGAAGTTGTCGGACAGCCCCACCTTGTCGACTTTCAGAACATCCGCCCAGATCCCGGCGATGGTCTGCTCCAGCGCGTTTCGAGGTGCCACGTACACTTGCTGCAGCTGAGTGACGTCAGGCGCTGGCAGGCCCTTGCGGTCCAGCTTGCCATTGGGCGTGAGCGGCAACGTGTCGAGGAATACCAGGTGCGTGGGCACCATGTAGTCCGGCAAGGTCGCCTTGAGGTGATCGCGCAGTTCGCTGCGCAGCAGGCTTTGCCCCGGCAGGTCGTCGAGCTGCACATCCGCACTGACCAGATACGCGGCGAGCTGCTTGCCGCCTGGGCCCTGGATGTCGATGACCACACTTTCGCGCACCGCAGGGTGATCCTGCAACCGCGCCTCGATCTCGCCAAGCTCGATACGGAAACCGCGGATCTTGACCTGATGGTCGATGCGCCCCAGATAGTCAACCAGACCGTCGGCGCGGGTGCGGGTCAGGTCACCACTGCGGTAGACCCGCTCGCCGTTCGCGGCGAACGGGTCGGGGACGAAGCGCTCGGCGGTCAGGCTTGGCCGGTCGAGATAGCCACGCGCCAGGCAGAGCCCGCCGAGGAACAATTCGCCACTGTGCCCCAACGGCACCAGGTTGAGGCTGGCGTCGAGGACATAACTGCGGCGGCGACCGACCAGGCGGCCGATAGGCGCGTAGGCCGCGCCGCAGGTATCGCCTGGCGACGCGCTCCAGAGCAACGGTGTGACCACCGTTTCGGTCGGCCCGTAGCCGTTGAAGATGTATTGCGGGCGCAGGGCCTGCCAGGCCAGCTCGTATCCGGTTTGCGGTACGGCATCACCACCGAAACAATAAATGCGCACCGGTGGCGGGTTGCCCACCCGCAGGGCATGCTCGGCCAGCTGTTGCAGATAGACCGGCGGGAACACAGCAATGGTCACGCCATGCCGGTGCATCTCGGCGTAGGCCTGCTCGGGCAGCCACAGGCTGTCGTCACGCACCAGCACACTGGCGCCGTTGATCAGCAGGTGCATCCAGGCCTCATGGGCTCCATCGAAGGCGAAGGACATGAAGTGCAACTCGCAATCCTGCGGGCCGGTTTCATAGCGTTCACCATTGGCCAGAATGTGCGAGGCCAGAGGCCCGTGCGCCACTGCGACACCCTTGGGCATGCCGGTCGAACCCGAGGTGTAGATCACATAGGCAAGGTTGTGCTTTGACAGCGCCACCTCGGGCGCCGTGTCCGGGCCTTGATGCCAGGCGGCCGGCAGGTCCACCGCCAGCGTCGGCAACCCGTGCGGGATTGGCAGCGTGCCCAGCACATCGCTCTGCGTCAGCACCAAGGCCGCAGCGCAGTCCTGCATCATGTAGCGCAGGCGGTCCTGCGGATAGGCGATGTCCAGCGGCACATACACGCCACCTGCCTTGAGCACCGCCATGAACGCCACCATGATGTCGGTGGAGCGGCGCATGGCGATGACCACCCTGACCTCCGGGCCGACGCCTTGCTCGATCAAGCGGTGCGCCAGGCGATTGGCCTGCGCATCGAGTTGGCGGTAGCTCAGGCGTTGATCGTCGAAGCGGATCGCGATGGCTTCGGGGGTGCGGGCAACCTGGTCTGCGAACAGTTGATGGACGAAACGGTCTTCCGGATGGTCGTCACCAGTCTGGTCCCACCTTGCCAACAGTTGCTCACGCTCCTGGCTGCCCAGCATCGCCAGTTCGGCGACACGCTGATGGGGTTGACGCACGATGTCGGCCAGCAGGTTGCACCAATGCTGCGCCAGCGCCTCGATGCGCGGGCGATCGAACAGCGACGTGGCGTAGACCAGCGAGGCCCCCAGCCCGTCGGCATGCTCGAAGGTATCAAGGGTCAGGTCGAACTGTGCGGTATAGCGCTCCCAGGCCATGCCTTGAACTTCCAGCCCGGGCAGGCTGCGCGCCTGCCCCCGCTGTTCGGTCTGGTGATTGTAGAGCGCCTGGAACAGCGGGCTGTGGCTCAGGCTGCGCTCAGGGTGCAGCGCCTCGACCAACTGCTCGAACGGCAGATCCTGATGAGCCTGGGCCGCCAGGGCCGTCTGACGCGTTTGCTCAAGCAGCTGGCTGAAGGTGGTGTGCAGGTCGAACTCGGCCTTGAGCACCTGGGTATTGACGAAGAAGCCGATCAGGCGCTCGGTTTCCAGGCGGCTACGGTTAGCGATCGGCACCCCGACGCGAATATCGTCCTGCCCCGAATAGCGGTGCAACAGGGTCTGGAAGCTGGCCAACAGCAGCATGAACAGGCTGACGCCCTGCTGCTGGGCCAATGCCTTGAGCGCGTGCACGAGGTCGCGGTCCAGGTCGATGGCGAAACTGGCGCCGGCGAAGTCCTGGTTAGCCGGGCGCGGGCGATCGCCGGGCAGTTCGAGCACCGGCTGCCGGTCGCCCAGCTGGGCCTTCCAGTAGGCCAGCTGGCGCTCACGCTCACCGGCCTCCATCCACTGCCGCTGCCATACGGCGTAGTCTGCGTACTGGACAGGCAGCGCAGGCAACTGCGCCGCCTGCCCGTTGCGCAGCCCTTGGTACAACTGCACCAGTTCATCGACCATCACCGGCATCGACCAGCCATCGGAGACGATATGGTGCAAGGTCAGTACGAGGACATGGTCATCCTCGGTCACGCGCAACAGTTTCACGCGCAACAACGGCCCGTGCTCCAAATCGAAGGGGCGTTGCGTCTCTGCCTCGACCAGGCGCTTGAGCAGCGCGGCCTGTTCGTCTCCCTCGCACGGTTCGACCCCTTCGCAAGCCAGGCTGAACGGCTGCGCCGGGTGGATCACCTGCAGGGCTTGGTCACCGGCCTGGCGGAAGGTGGTACGCAGGGTCTCGTGCCGCGCGATCAGCGCTTCGAAACTCAGGCGCAGTGCCTCGACATCCAGCTCGCCGCGCAGTCGCAAGACAGTGGCCATGTTGTAGGCGGTACTTTCAGGGGCCATCTGCCAGAAGAACCACTGCCGCTGCTGGGCATAAGACAAGGCCAACGGCTGCGTGCGGTCGACCGGCTGCAACGCCAGGGCAGGCGCGTGCGTGCCCTGCCCTGCCAAGGCGACGAAATCAGCCAGCACCGGGGCTTCGAAAAGCGTGCGCAGGGGTATTTCCAGGCCCAGGGCCTGGCGAATGCGCGAGGTGACCTGGGTAGCCAGCAACGAATGCCCGCCCAGTTCGAAGAAATGGTCGGTCAGGCCGATGCGTTCAACCTTGAGGACCTGAGCCCAGATGGCTGCAATCTGTTTTTCGCGTTCGCTGCGAGCGGGCACGTAGGCAGGCTGGTCGAGGCTCAGGTCGGGCCTTGGCAGCGCCTTGCGGTCCAGCTTGCCGTTCGGCGTCAGCGGCAATTGGCCGAGGAACATCAGGTGCGCCGGAACCATGTAGTCCGGCAATGCAGCCTTGAGGTGGCTTGATAGGTTTTCACGCAGCGCATCCTGCGGCTCGCCCTCGATCACCAGATAGGCGACCAGTTGCTTGCCGGTGGGCCCGTCGATGTCGATGACCTGTGCTTCACGCACCCTGGCATGCTCTTGCAGTCGCGCTTCGATCTCGCCCAGTTCGATGCGCAGGCCGCGAATCTTGACTTGATGGTCGATGCGACCGACATAGTCGAGAACACCCTCGACACGCGCGCTTGCCAGATCACCGGTACGGTACAGACGGCCGCCGCCGACCGGGTCGAACGGGTCGGGAATGAAACGCTCGGCGGTCAGCGCCGGGCGGTTGAAATAGCCACGGGCGAGACAGCCGCGACCACCGATCAGTAGTTCGTTCACCCAACCGGCCGGGGCCAGGACAAGGCCATCGTCACAGACATAGGTCACCCTGCCGCCCACCGCCCGCCCGATCGGCACGATGGCCTTGCCACCGGCACCCGGCTGCAAGCCTGCACAGTCCTGCACGGTGGTCACCACGGTCGCTTCTGTAGGCCCATAGGTATTGAGCAGACGTGCCTGCTGCAATCCGCTGGCGTACCAGTCGCCAAGGCTTTCCATCGGCATGGCTTCACCGCCCACGTGCACCTGACGCAGCGACGCGCAGGCGCCGGCGGGCAGCTTTTCCGCCGCCAGCATGCGCCAGTAGGCGGTGGTCAGGTCCGCCACGGTGATGCCGTGGGTGACGATGGCCTGCTTGAGGGTTTCGATGTCCCACAGCTGCGAGCCGCGCATGACGACCCGGGCACCGCAACACAAGGCCGGGTAGAGCTGCTCGACAAAACCGTCGAAGTTGACCGTGGCGAACTGCAGCACCCGATCACTGGCATCGAGCCGCGAATAGTCAGCCGCCACGCTGCAGAACACCGACAGCTCCCGATGAGCGATGGCCACACCTTTGGGCTTGCCGGTGGACCCGGAGGTGTAGATCACATAAGCTAGGTTGTCGGGGACGGTCAGGCTCACCGGGTTGGCCGCACTGTAGTTGCCCAGCCACTGCTCATCCGCCTGCATTTCAAGGCAGGTCACCGTTGTGGAAACCGGCAGCATCGGTGCCAGGTGGGGCTGGGTCAGGAGCAGGTGAACACCGCTGTCCTGCATCATGAAGCGCAGGCGCTCCTGCGGGTATTGCGGGTCGAGCGGCACATAGGCACCACCGGCCTTGAGAATGCCAAGCAGGCCTACCACCATGTCCAGGCTGCGTTCCACGGCGATGCCAACACGCACCTCAGGCCCCACGCCAAGCTCGCGCAGCTTGTGGGCCAACTGGTTGGCGCGGCGGTTGAGTGCCTGATACGTCAGTGCCTGATCATCGAGGACCAGCGCCGTAGCCTCCGGTGCGCGCAGAACCTGCGCCTCGAACAGCTGATGCACGCCGAGGCCTTCGGCGAAACGCAAGGGGGCCGGGTCGACGGCTTCGAGTGCCAGCTTGTGCTGGGCAGCCGAGAGCAAAGGCAGGTCGGCCACCGGCACTGTCGTGTCACTGGCCAGGGCGCCGAGCAGGTTGACCCAGACCGATGCCAGGCGTTCGATACGCTCGACGTCGAAAAGGTCCGATGCATAGCCAAAGGAAGCGATCACACCATCGCTGCGTTCGAGGGTGTCCAGCGACAGGTCGAACTGCGTGGTGTGTTCGACCTGGTCGACCTCCTCGATACGCAGCCCTTGCACGCTGTCGCCGGAGACCCGCTCGCCAAGGTCGCTCAGGTGGTTGTACATGACCTGGAACAGTGGGTTGTGGCCCAACCCCCTCTCGGGTTTGAGCGCTTCCACCAGCACATCGAAGGGGATGTCCTTGTTCGCCTGAGCCTGCAGGGTGGTCTCCTTGACCGCCAGCAACAAGTGCCTGAAGGACTGCAACGGATCGACCGCCACGCGAGCGACCAGTGTGTTGACGAAGAAACCGATCAGCCCTTCCAGCTCAAGGCGATTGCGGTTGGTCACCGGCATGCCGATGTTGAGCGTTTCGCGCCCGCTGTAGCGCGACAGCAGCAGTGCGAACGAGGCCAGGAACACATGGAACAGCGTGGCATTGGCAGCAACCGCCAGGCGCTGCAGATCGGCGGTGAGCGCGGCAGGCAGGAGCACATCCACGCGCCCGCCGCGATAGCTCTGGACCTGAGGGCGAATACGGTCGGCAGGCAGTTCGAGGACTGAAAAATCGTCTTCCAGCGTGGTTTTCCAGAATGCCAGCTGGGCCTGTAGCTCGCCCGAGGCCAGGCGTTCGCGCTGCCAGGCGGCGTAATCGGCGTACTGCACCGCCAGCGCCTGGCGTTCGAGCGACTGCCCGGTGGTGTGGGCGTTGTAGACGGCAGCCAGCTCGCGGACCATGACGCTCATGGACCAGCCGTCCGAGACAATGTGGTGCAACAGCACGGTCAGCACCTGCTCCTGCGAGCCACCCTGGAACAGCTTGACCCGAATCAGCGGCCCCTGTTCGAGGTCGAAGGGCGTAAGCGCCTCGTCCTGTAGGCGCTGCTGCAGCGCCCGGCCGTCGGCAGTGCTGAGGTCATGGTACTCGATGCACGGCGACGCTGCGGGCAGTATGCGCTGCCGGGGGATGCCGTCATGCTCTTCGAAGATCGTGCGCAGGGATTCATGGCGCATCACCAGCGCATCGAACGCGGCCTGCAACGCGGCCCGGTCCACCTGGCCTTGCAAGCGGATGGCCAGAGGGGTGTTGTAGGCGGTGCTTTGCGGGTGCAGCTTCCAGAACATCCACTGGCGATACTGAGCGTGCGAAACCTGCAGCGGCACCGTCCGGTCCAGCACCTGGATCTCGCCCCCGGCGACCTGCTCCAGCCCCTGCAGCGCCTCGACGAAACCGGACAGGTCGGCAGTGTCGAACAGCACCCGCAAGGCCACGTCCAGGCGCAGTTGCTGCCTGATCCGCGAGACCACTTGAGTCGCCAGCAGCGAATGGCCACCCAAGGCGAAGAAATTGTCGTCGAGGCCGACCTGGGCCTGTTGCAACACGTCGGCCCAAATGGCCGCGACCTGCATCTGCAGTGCGGTCTCGGGAGCCCGGTAAAGGGCTGTGACGGCGACCGGCTCAGGCAATGCCTTGACGTCGACCTTGCCGTTGAGGGTTACCGGCAGATGCTCCAGCAGCATCAGATAATGCGGCACCAGATGCTCAGGCAGGGCAAGCTTCAACGCGGCCCGGATACCGTCGACGACTGCTTGACGGGCTTCGTCCTGCGCAGCCCATTGCTGCGGGACCAGGTAGGCGGCCAGCTGCCGATCGGCGTCTTCGCCAACCACGCGCACAACGGCGCTTTCGATTCCCGGCAACTGCCGCAGACAGGCATCGATCTCGGCCAGTTCGACGCGGTAGCCGCGAATCTTCACCTGGCCATCGATGCGCCCGGCAAAAATGCATTCGCCGTCAGCGTTCAGGCGTACCCAGTCGCCGGTACGGTACATCCTCGCACCCTCGGTGCCGCAGGGGTCGGGCACGAAGCGCTCGGCGGTCAGCGCCGCCTGGCCCAGGTAGCCACGCGCAAGCCCTGCACCGGCGATATAGAGCTCCCCCCTGGCCTTGCCGGGCACGGGCTGAAGGCAGCTGTCCAGCGCATGGGCGCGCAGGTTTTCCAGCGGCTGGCCGAGCACCGGGCGATCCTGCAGGGCATGGGTAAGGACGCCGACCGTTGTCTCGGTGGGACCATAGTGGTTGATCACCTCGAGGTCGGACGCCAAGGCCTTGATGCGGCCCAGAAGCGCCGCAGTGCACGCTTCGCCTCCGACCACCAGGCAGCGCCGTGGCAAGGCTTCGGCACCTGCGGCGAGCATGGCCTGCAAGTGCGAGGGGACGATCTTCAGTGCATCGATGGCATGCGCCTGCAGGTAGGCGGCGAAGACCTGGGCATCGAGCACGGTCTCCTTGGGCAGCATGTGCAGGGTCTTGCCGTAGCACAGTGCACCGAACAGCATGGTGTGGCCAAGGTCGGCCGCCGGCGTGGTGACCATCGCCAGGTTGGCGATCTGGTCCATGGGCAGGCGTTGGCTGACGCCGCGCACGTAGTTGACCAAGGCGCCATGGCTGACCGCGACGCCCTTGGGCTTGCCGGTGGTGCCAGAGGTGTAGATGACATAGGCAAGGTTGTCGGTATGGACCGCCACCTTGGGCGCCGACGCTGACGGGTAGTCGCCCGCCACGTCAATCGCTGCGACGCCTTCAGGCAGGCTGATCTGCCCCGCTCGGCCCACTACCCACTTGACCTCGCTGTCGGCAAGCATGAAGTCGATGCGCGACTGGGGCTGGTCAGGGTCCAGCGGCAGGTAGGCGGCACCGGCCTTGAGCACAGCCAGGATGCCGATGAGCATCTCGCAGGATCGGTCGGCCACCACGCCGACCCGCTGATCCAGCTGTACGCCACGCGCCAGTAGTGCGTGGGCCAGGGCATCCGAGCGTGCCTGCAAGGTGGCATAGCTGATTCGACCGGCGTCGCCGCTCGCTGCAAGGCCTTGCAGGTTGAGGTTGGCGGCCGTTTCGATCAGGTGATGAACGCACAGGCCGGGCGTTTGCGCCCCGGCAGCTTGCGGCTCCAGCGGCTGTACCGCCTGGGTCGCCAAGGGCAGCTCGCCGACCGCAGTGGAGAGCGATTGGGTCAGCCCGTCGAGCAGTCGCAACCAGTCCTCGCCGAAACCGATGATCGTGGCTTCTTCGAAGACATCCAGCGCATAGGTGAACACCGCGTGCAGACGCCCGGCGCTTTCATAGGTGTCCAGGGAAAGGTCGAAGCGAGCGCTGTGCTTGTCCAGGGCGACTTTTTCCAGCGTCAGCCCACTGCCAAGGCGGACCTGACCGGCGTCGGCGATGGCCGCCTGGTGGTTGAAGAGCACCTGGAACAACGGGCTTTGCGCGCTGCTGCGATCCAGTTCGAGCGCCTCGACCAGGCGCTCGAACGGCAGGTCCTGGTGCACCTGGGCGCCCAGGGCGGTGTCTTTGACCCGCCCGAGTAGCTGGCTCACATCCATGAGCGGGTCGATATCGGTATGCAGCACCTGGGTGTTGATGAAGCAACCGATCAAGCCTTCTACTTCGGTACGGTGGCGGTTGGCGACCGGAACGCCGACGCGGATGGCGCGCTGGCCACTGTAGCGTTGCAGCAGCAGCTTGAACGATGCCAGCAGCACCATGAACAGGGTAACCCCTTGGGCACTGGCCAACGCCCTGAGACGCTCGGCAAGCGCTGGGTCGACCTGCAACTCGCGCCGCGCGCCGCGATGGCTCGGTGCGCCGACACGGGAATGGTCGAGCGGCAGCTCAAGCACGGCATGATCATCGCCCAGTTTCTCGCGCCAGTAGCTCAGCTGTCGCTCCTGCTCACCGGCTTCCAGCCAGCTGCGTTGCCACAGCGCATAATCGCGGTACTGGATGGGCAGCGCCGGCAGGGTCGCTTCGCTGCCCTGACAGGCAGCATCGTACAAGCGCACGAACTCGTCGATCAGCACGTTCAGCGACCAGCCATCGGCCACGATGTGGTGCAGGGTGAGCAGCAGCACGTGCTCGTCGGTAGCCAGTTGCAGCAGGTTCACGCGCAACAGCGGCCCTTGCAGCAGGTTGAAAGGTGCCTGCGCCTGGGCTTCGGCCAGTGACGCGACACGGGCCTCGCGTTGCGCCGCTGCCAGGGCGGTGAGGTCGTGCTCGACGATGGCAACGGCCTCGGCAGCGAGGACCTCCTGGTACAGATGCTCACCCTGGGTACGCAGGCGCGTACGCAGGCTCTCGTGGCGCGCAACCAGGCGATCGAACGCTTGCTGCAGGGCCTGGCGGTCGAGCTTGCCCTTCAGGCGCACAGCCATGGGCAGGTTGTAGGCAGCGCCCTGGGGGTCCAGCTGCCAGAGAAACGACATACGCCGCTGGGCGTAGGACAACCCATCGCGGTCATCGCAGGCAACATCGGCAGGGATCGGAAACAAGGAAAAATCGACGCCCTCTGCCTTTAGCCCGGCCAGGAACAAACGGCGTTTTTCCGGCGGCAGTTTGATAAAGCGGCGAGCGAGTTTCAACGAGTTTTCGGCATTCATGCAATGCGTCCTTAGCGATAGGAAGCGGGACCACAGGGCCCAGTCATCCCTCAAAGACGAAACAGCCGCGAGCTGATTTAGCCAAAGCCCCGGCCACCGCCGGCAGCCCAGGCTGCGCGATTAAATCACCGGGTGGGCGACTCGTCTGAACGTCATACCCATCCTCCAGAAGGCGGCCCTCGCGATGCTCTCCACCCTGGCCAACAACCTGCGCAAGCGGGTCACTCAAGCGCTCCCCGGCAAACGCCCCAGCTATCGAATCTTCAATGTCCAGCTGAAGCGGCGGATCGCGCTCAGCCCTTCGCTCACCCGGCTGGTATTCACCGGACCAGAAGTTGTTGAAATGACCACCCTGGCCCCAGACCAACGGGTCAAGCTGCTGTTTCCCGCCCCCGACGGCTCACCGCCCAGCCTGAACAACGACCTGCACTGGAAGGCCGCGCACAGTGCCCTGCCACCGGCCCAGCGCCCGCCGATGCGCACCTACACCATCCGTGCCTTGCGCCGTGAGGCGCTGGAGATGGATATCGACTTCGTGCTGCATGGTGTCAACGGCCCCGCCTCGGCCTGGGCCACCCACGCGCAGGTGGGTGACCGTTTGCAGATAGTCGCGCCCAACCTGGCCTATGAAGGCGACCCCGGCGGTTATGAATGGAAGCCACCGCAAGGTGTGCGCAATGTGCTGCTGGTAGGTGACGAAACCGCACTGCCGGCGATTGCCGGCATCCTGGAGCAACTGGCTGACACCCAGCCCGAGCTGGCAGTGCAAGCGTTCATCGAGGTGCCGCTGGAGGCGGATTGCCTGAGCCTGCGCCATGGCGATGCCACTGCACTGCACTGGCTGCCGCGCGAACTGCTGAGCTGCGCACATGGCCAAGCCATGCAGCATGCCGTGCGCGAACTGGCCAGCCTGCCACAGGAGCCTGCCGCACCACGGGCGAAGCTGGAAGAAGTGGACATCGACACACGGATCTTGTGGGAACAGGCCAGTAGCACCAGCAGTGCGTTCCATGCCTGGGTCGCGGGGGAATCGGCGACGGTAATGGATATTCGCCGGTATCTGATCAAGGAGCGCGGGCTGCAACGAGAGTGCCTGACCCTGATGGGTTATTGGCGGGCCGGGCGGACCTTTGATTGACTTGAGATAGCCTGGGGGCGCTTTGCACCCCCGGCAATGGTTCAGACTGCCGCGATCAACGCCTCGGCAAACCGCTGCGCCACCTCGTCGATCTGCTCGCCACTGATAATCAACGGCGGCAGGAAACGCACCACCGCCCCATGTCGCCCACCCAACTCCAGGATCAGGCCGCGCTTGAGGCACTCGCGCTGCACCTTAGGCGCCAGGTCGCGGTTAGCCGGCGGGTGGCCCAGCGCATCAGGCTGGCCTTGTGGGTCGACCAGTTCCACCCCGAGCATCAGCCCACGCCCGCGAATGTCACCCAACTGCGGATAGTCCTGCTGCAACTGCAGCAGGTGCTTGCGCAAGCGCAGCCCCATAGCCTCGGCATGTTCGGCCAGGCGATGCTCGACCAGGTAATTGATCACCGCCGAACCCGCCGCCATGGCCATCTGGTTGCCACGGAAAGTGCCAGCATGTGCGCCCGGCTTCCAGGTATCCAGCCAGTCGCGGTACACCACCACCGCCAGCGGCAGACTGCCGCCGATGGCCTTGGACAAGGTGACCACGTCCGGCACGATGCCGGCATGTTCGAAGGCGAACATGCGTCCGGTGCGGGCAAAGCCGCTCTGGATCTCGTCGATGATCAGCGCCACACCGGCCTGCTCGGTGATACGGCGCACACCCCTGAGCCATTCGATATCGGCCGGGATCACACCACCCTCGCCCTGCACCACCTCAAGGATCACCGCCGCCGGCAGTGGCACGCCGCTTTCCGGGTCGAGCAGCAGGTTTTCCAGGTAATGCAGGTTGGCCTTCACCCCGGCTTCGCCGCCCAAGCCGAACGGGCAGCGGTAGTCGTAGGGGTAAGGCATGAACTGCACGCCGTTACCGAGCAAGGCCCCCAGTGGCTGTTTCGGCCCATGGCTGCCCATCAGGCTCAGCGCGCCCTGGCTCATGCCATGGTAGGCGCCCTGGAAGGCCAGCACGGTGCTGCGGCCGGTGGCGCTGCGCACCAGTTTCAGCGCCGCCTCTACCGCATCAGTGCCGGTCGGGCCACAGAACTGCACCTTGGCCTCGCGGCGCAGCGCCTCGGGCAGGATGCCGAACAGGTCCTGGACGAAGCGGTCCTTGACCGGGGTGGTCAGGTCCAAGGTGTGCAGCGGCAACTCGTCAGCCAGCACCCGCTGGATCGCCTCGACCACCACCGGGTGGTTGTGGCCCAGGGCCAGGGTGCCGGCACCGGCCAGGCAGTCGATGAACTGGCGGCCTTCGACATCTTCGACGTGGATGCCACGGGCGCGCCTGAGCGCCAGCGGGATGCGCCGTGGATAGCTGCGGGCGTTGGATTCCTGTTGCTGCTGGCGTTGCAGCAAGGGCGAATCGGTGAATTCGTACAAGGGTTGCGGCACGCTGGCCGGTACAACCCGGGCAAGGCTGGAAGCGGTGGGCATGGGTAAATCCTCGCGAGCAAGCGAATGGGCGGTTATCGCTTTGGAAACGCTTGAGTGAGGGGAGGATTTAGCGGTTGTTACGCCATTTTATTTGGGTCTGTGCCGGCCCTTTCGCGGGTAAACCCGCTCCTACAAGGACCACACCGCCCGCGTAGGAGCGGGTTCACCCGCGAAGAGGCCAGCACAGGCGATAAACATCAATGCCCAGGACGCGCCGGTACCTGCAACAAGACCCGCAAGCCGTCACTACGGCTGTCAAAGCGCAGGCTACCGGCACACCGCTGCACGATCGCCTGCACAATCGCCAGCCCCAATCCGCAACCACCACTCTGCCCATTGCGCCAGAAGCGCTCGGTCAGGTGCTCCAGGTCCGCTTCGGCAATCCCTGGCCCGTGGTCGCGCACCATGAAACCCACCTGGCCGTCCGCCATCTGCACCTCCAGCTCTACGGCTTCATCGCCGCCATGACGCAAGGCGTTGTCCAGCAGGTTGCGCAGCGCTGCCACCGCCAACGGTGCGGGCATGCCCAAGTAGATTTGCGCGGCCTCTTCAGGCAGGCGCAACACGATACGCCGGTTGTCGCCACCACCGGCATCCTGCACCGCCTGACGGGCCACCTGCTCGGCGCTGCACTGCACGCCATCCTCGAACGACAGGCTGCCTTCCACCCGCGCCAGCATCAGCAACTGCTCCAGCGTGCGGTGCATGCGGTCGGCGCCCTGCTCGGCATGCTCCAGCGCCTGCTCGCGCACCGCGCCGTCGGTCATGCGCGCCACCTGCAGATGGGTCTTGATCGCGGTCAGCGGGCTGCGCAGTTCATGCGCGGCATCGTCGGTCAGGCGCCGCTCACGCTCGAGGGTCTGGGCAATGCGCCGGAACAACTGGTTCTGGGTTTCCAGCAACGGCTGCAACTCGCTGGGCATGCCCGCCACCTGCAGCGGCTCGACACTGTCCGCACGCCTGCGGCGCAACGCATCACGCATGCGGTTGAGCGGCTCCAGGCCCTTGCCAAGGCCGATCCACAACAGCCCCAGGCTGCCGAGCAGGGCCATCAGTACCGGCGCCGATGCCGCCAGCAGAATCGACTGGTTCAGCGCCTCGCGCTCCATATGCCGGTCGGCCGTGGTGATGCGCACATCGCCGTGGTTGTAGGTGAAGGTGCGCCAAAGCGCATCGTCGATGGTCTGGTCACGAAACCCACTGCGCTCGTCGTCCATGGCGCCATCGTGCTTGTGGTTGCTGGCAAGGATCTCGCCACGCAACGAGGTGACCTGGCAGGCCATGCCATCCGGTACGCTGAACTGGTCGGCGGAAAAATGCGCCTCCCCGCCCTTGGCGGTCAGCGGCTGCGGCAGTTGGTCGATCAGCCCGGCGACCATACGCGCCGACGCCACCAGCCGCTGGTCGAGGGAGAACATCATTTGCTGGCGCAGGTCTCGCAGCATCCACGCGGCGGCCAGTGCCCAGATGATCACGAAGGCACTGCCGAGGATCAGGCTCAGGCGCACCCGCAGGCTCATGATGCGGCCTCTTGCGGTGCCTGCGCCGGACCCAGCCGGTAGCCCAGGCCACGCACGGTCTCGACAATGCCGTTGCCCAGCTTGCGGCGCAGGTGGTGGATGTGCACGTTGAGGGCGTTGCTCTCGACTTCGTCGCTGAACCCGTACACGCAGTCTTTCAGTTGCTCGCTGGACAGCACGCGCCCGGGGTTCTGCAGCAGCGCCTGAAGCAGGGCCTGCTCGCGGCGGGACAGGTCGACATGCTGGCCGGCCAGGGTCGCCTCGCAGCTACTCGGGTCATAGCGCAGCGGGCCGTGCTCGATCACGTTCACCGCCCGCCCGGCCACCCGCCGCAGCAAGGTATGCAGGCGTGCGGCCAGCTCGCGCAGATCGAAGGGCTTGAGCAGGTAATCATCGGCACCGGCCTGCAGGCCATCGACACGATCGGTGACGGCATCGCGGGCGGTGAGCACCAGTACCGGCAGGGTCTCGCCTTTTTCGCGCAGGCGGCGCAGCAGCTTTAGGCCGTCTTCGTCGGGCAGGCCAAGGTCGAGGATCATCACGTCGAACTGCGCGGCCTGCAGCATCGCCCGCGCAGCGGCGGCGTTACCCACCCGGTCCACGGTCAGGCCCTGGGCGGTGAGGCCGGCGCAGATGCCGGCGGCGATCAGGTCGTCGTCCTCGCAGAGCAGAACGTGCATGGTGGGGCTCCCGGAGTGGTGTGGCTGGTATTGCACCTTGGGCGGATTAAGGGGGGATTATGGACCTTTTGGGGAGGGTTGGGGGTAGATCGAGCGCCGCGCGGGGTCGCCGCCCTGCCCATCGCAGCCTCACCCCAATTCCCGAGCTTCTCGAACACAACAGAAACGAAGTCGCCTTTTCCTACAACTGACCCAGAAACCTCTGATCCGAATCCATGATGGGATTTCCCCCTGCACACGTTGTCAGGGAGACACCTCATGTACCTGGATTACCTCGTGCCCTCGTGGCACGAGATCGAGTCACGTGTCATCGCCATGGTGGGCTACCAAAGCGGTGGCCAGTTCCGCACCAGCCTCAATGAAGAGGTCGCCTCACTGGGCCTCAACCTGCGCCGGATCGAAGCTGTCCGCACAGCCTTCTACCACGCCGAATGGCAGGCGGCGCACATGCTACGCCAGCGCTTCGCCGACCTCGACATCAACAGCATCGTCGACGAACTGCTGAGGGTCGTGAAGCAGATGGCGATGATCGTCGCCGGCAGCACCATTACCGGTGGCCTGCTTGGCGCGGGGGTAGGCGCATTCGCCGGCGGCGCCGGAACCATTCCGTTCGCCGGCGCAGGCGCGGCCATGGGCCTCAAGGTCAGCGGCTGGATCCTCGGTGCGCTGGGGCTGGCTTCCATTGCCGAATTCTTCATCGACGGCTTGCCGCGGATCGGCGAGTACTACGTCGATGGCATCCGCTTCGCCTGGGAAGGCACCTGCGGCAATGAAGGCACCGGCCCGTTCTGCCGGGACGACCCCTATGCGATATCCCGGGCCACGCATCAGATTGCCCAAGGCCATGTGGAAGTCGTGGTGCTGTTGTTGGGGGCAATCGTGTCGTACCTCACCCGCGGGCGCGGCGATGCCCGGGTGCTGGCCCAGGAAATGGCGGCCAGCCGCAAAGGCGCGCGGCTGGGGCAATGGATGCTCCAGCATGAAGAGGGGTTGAAGAAACGGCCGGATCTGCAGGTGCCGGAGCGGCGCAAAGGGGCGATGGATGATCCGCAGCCAGTTCAGCCGAATCGGCAGGCGGGAAAAGACAAGGAGCACCCCACAGGGAAGCCCGGTAGCATGCCGTTGCATACGGTGGCGTGTTTCAAGGCGGATAAATTGCCAGCGTCGAAGCATGGCGAGTTTGAGCGGCAGCTGAAGGGGCAACAGGATGGGTTGAATCGGCTGACGGTTGAGGAGTTTTTGGAGAACGTTGCCAATCCTGTAAAGCGTGACCCTGCGGTCGCACGCGCTGCACGCAGGGATCTACAAGACCGGTTGGAAAAAAGAATCAACAAGGAGCTGCTCGCCGAAATGAGCCCAGCAGAAGCAACTAGACTGTCGACCATAAAGGCGAAAGAGACGATGGCCACCTTGGCCGCGCTACACAATCCCGACTTAAGCGCGGGAGGCAGAGACATGATCTCAGACTTTGGCGACAGGCAAGTCAACTCCAGCATTGGTGCTCAATGGCGAAACAGACTAGCCAGCATCAAAGAGGCCGCGGAAAACACGCCGAAATTCGGCACCCACTCGACTTACATGAATGTAAGACTTCATAAGTGCTAACGACAAGAGGCATCGCAAATGGATGAGGTATTCTCCATATTCCTTGACAATATAGGCGCGCCTTTTTCCCGTCGAGAGGTGCCCCCCTCCAGCATTGATCGCTATAACGGAAAACTTCCAGAGTTGTTACTTGCATACTGGAAAGAGCATGGATGGTGTGGTTTTGGCGAAGGTATATTCTGGCTGGTTAATCCACAGGAGTATGAGGGCGTTGTCTCATCCTGGACCGAGGGCACCCTCCTTGAAAACCGGGACACTTACCACTTGGTTGCCAGAAGCGCTTTCGGCGACCTGTATCTTTGGGGAGAGAACAGTGGCTTTTCAGTAAAAATCACAAGTCTTCTGTCCCGTTACACAGGTGAAAACTGCACACTCACTGAAACGGAAGCAACCAGAGAGGTCCAAAGCTTCTTTCTATCAAGAAAAAAAGAACACAACGACTTTGAAAACCTTTTTGAGCCCGCGAAGAAAAAGCTGGGCATCTTGAAAGAAGATGAGATATATGCATTTGTTCCTGCATTGATGCTGGGAGGGCGCCCCGACCTCAAAAACCTGGAAAAACTTAAAGCAATAGAGCATTTAATTTTGCTGTCTCAAATCACCGAACTCGAACCCTACAGCTTCTCTGACTTCTGAGCACACAAAAGGACCTAAACGAATGGATGTCATCTTCAGCATTTTCCTGGAAACCTTCGGCGAACCCATCAGCCAGCAACCCGTACCAACTGCCGCTGTCGATCATTACCAAGGCAAACTCCCCAATCGCCTCCTTGAATACTGGCAAGACCACGGCTGGTGCGGCTACGGCGGCGGCTTGTTCTGGCTGGTAAATCCTCAGGAATACCAGGGTGTAGTGGCCTCTTGGTTGGCCGGTACGCACTTCGAAGAATGCGACACTTATCACCTCATCGCCCGCAGCGCTTTTGGCGACCTGTACCTATGGGGTGAGAAAACCGGTTCGGTGCTGACCATTGCGGCCTACCATTCCCGTTACCTCGATGGCGCTCACAGCTCAGGCGACGAAGAACGGGACAGCAGGATCCACGGTTTGCTCATGTGGCTGATGACCGAGTGCGTCTACTTCGACGACCTGTTCGAACCTGCCAGGGAACGGCTCGGCACCCTGGGCCCAGACGAGATGTATGGCTTTGTCCCCGCCTTGATGCTGGGAGGCCCAGACAGCCTCGAGCGTCTTGAAAAGCTGAAGGCAGTGGAGCATCTGGTGCTGCTTTCCCAACTGGGCGAACTCGAACCCTATGAACTCACTGGCGAAGAAGATGAATAGCCTTTGACGAACGCATTCAAGGGCGCACCGCATCCGGCCTATCGACATCCTGCAGCACGCCGACATCCTCGACATCCAGCCGGACGCAACGGTCCGCATGGGCCTTCAGCACCGAACGCGCCCCTTCATCACCCTTCAGCCGGGCAAGCGCCGGCCAGAAATCACGCCCGAACAACACCGGATGGCCCTGTCGTCCGGCATGACAAGGCAGGACTATCGTTGACCCACTGGCCTCGCGTGCAAGCAAATCCAGGGTCGCGGACGCCACCCAGGGCATATCCCCCAACAGAATCGCTACTGCCTGGGCCTCGCTGTCAGCCAGCGAAGCGGCCCCGGCCGCCAGGCTATGGCCCATGCCCAATGTGAAATCCGGACTGGAGACCACCCTGCACTGCGCTGGCAACCCCAGGTCTACACCTCGCTCCCCCTCACGCAACACCACCCGCACATCATCGAACACTGCGCAGGCGCTCTCTACGCTGTGCACCAGCAAGCTTCGACCGTCAGCCAGCAGCGAACGGCGCTTGTCAGAGCCAAAACGCACACTGCTGCCTGCCGCCAATACCAACGCAACCACGCTCACAGCGCCGCCCGCTCGATGCCGTTGCGCACACGAAGGATATCGGCCAGTACCGCCAGGGCGATCTCGGCCGGGGTCTTGCTGCCCAGGTTCAGGCCAATCGGCGCATGGATGCGCGCCAGCTCGTCGCAACCCAGGCCACCAATTCGCTGCAAGCGTTCGCGACGCTTGTCGGAGGTGGCCTTGGAGCCCATCACGCCGATGTAGAACGCTTCGGTCCGCACGGCTTCAAGCATGGCCAGGTCATCGATTTTTGGATCATGGGTCAATGCCACCACTGCCGTGTCGGCATGGCAACCGCCATTGGCGATGAATTCCGACGGAAGCTCGCGGCGCACCTCAATGCCATTCAGCACTACGCCGTCGAGTACTTCATCACGCGGCTCGCAAAGGATGACCTCAAACCCCATGCCCCTGCCGAATTCGACGCAAAAATGCGCCACGCTGGAATAACCGGCCAGCAGCAGCCGCTGGGCGGCGCCGACACGCAAGCGCACCCGGGCATTTTCCCGTTCCACCCGTGGACCCTGACTAGGATCATCGAACAGCTGGCGGGTACCCATAGGCAGGCTCACCTCACGCAGTACACGGCGCTGGCCCTGCAGCGCACGTTCCAGCTCACGCAGATGCGCCTGCACCTCGCATTCAACCGGCAGGTTCTCCACCAGTACGTCAAGCACACCGCCACACGGCAGGCGAACGCGCGAACGCGGGTCGCTGCCGTCGCCATAACGCACGATGGCAACTGGCTCCGGGAATTCCCCCAGGGCCACGCGTTCGAGAAAGTCGTCTTCGACACAGCCACCGGACAGCGAGCCCAGCCACTGGCCGCTGGCGTTCACCGCCAGCAGCGAACCCGGTGCACGCGGCGCCGAGCCGTAGGTGGCGAGCACCGTGCACAACCATACCCGCTGGCCGTTGCAGGACCACTGCAAAGCCTGACGGATCACCTGTAGATCGAGATGCTGCACGCTTTACTCCGCCTTCAGCTCGGCGAGCTGCTGTACGCTCAGGTCGCCGGGCAATCCACCCCAGGCCTGGCGCAGGTAGTTGACCATATCCGTCACCTGTTGGTCATCCAGCTTGTCGGCAAAGCCCGGCATCGGCTGCATGCGCTCGAAGCCGGTGAACTGCTGTTCACGGATGCCTTCGAGGACCACCTTGACCAGGTTGCGGGAGTCGGCCTGGCGCAGCACGGTGTTGCCGCACATGGCCACGGCGATGTGCGGCTTGCCCTCGCCGTCGACCCCATGGCAGCCGGCGCAGACGTTCAGGTACTGCTGGTGGCCACGCTTGGCACTGTCGCTCATCTGCTCCAGGGCAACAGTCTCGATAGCCTTGGCCGGCGGCGGCTGGTCGCCCAGCAGGTAGGTAGCCATGGCCGCAAGGTCTGCATCTTCCAGGTGCTGGGTGCTGTGGTGCACCACCGGGAACATCTCGTTGAACATGCTGCCCTGGGCGCTGATGCCGTGCTTGAGGAAGGTGGTCAGGTCCGGCTGGGTCCAGCCGCGCTCGGCCAGGTCCTGGGCCAGCAGGCTTGGCGCCAGGTAGCCACCCAGCAGGCCGCCGCTCAGGCGCTGGTCCTGCTGCAGCGCACCGATCGGGTTGCGCGGGGTATGGCATTCGCCACAATGGCCCATGACCTCGACCATGTACTGGCCGCGCTGCCAGGCCGGGCTTTTACCCTCGGTCGGCTGCAGTTGCACGCTCTTGCCATACAGCATGTTCCAGCCGCTGAGGCCCATGCGCACGTTGAACGGGAAGCGCAGCGCGGTCTGCGGCGCCGGGCGGTTGATCGGCGGTATGGTCATCAGGTAGGCGAGGATCGCGTCCGAATCTTCACGCTTGATCAGGTGGTACGAGGTGTAAGGCATCGCAGGATAAAGGTTGGCGCCGTCCTTGCGCTTGCCCTCGGTGACTGCGGCGAAAAACTCGTCGGCGCTGTAGTTGCCGATGCCGTACTGTTTGTCCGGGGTGATATTGCTGCCATAAATGGTGCCGAACGGCGAATGGATCGGCAGGCCACCCGCATACGGCGCGCCGCCTTCGGCGGTATGGCAGGCCATGCAGTCGGCCGCGCGGGCCAGGTATTCACCGCGCTTGACCTGCGCATCGTCGGCTGCCAGGGCAATCGAACTGACAGCCAGCCCGAGGACCAACGCCGAAGCGCTACGTACGAAGCCCATGTTCAACCCTCCTTGACCAGGCCGAGATCGTTGAGCACCTTGCGGGTGGCATCGTAGTAACGCACGTAGCCTGTGCAGCGGCAGATGTGGTGACCGAGGCTGGCCTCGATGCGGTCCTCTACTTCGCTCTTCTTCAGCGGCTGGCGCTGGGCCGTTTCCACCAGCACGGTAGCGGCGTTGACGAAGCCTGGTGCGCAGTAGCTGCACTGGAAGGCGAACAGGTCGACGAACTTCTGCTGGATCGGGTTGAGCGTCAGGTTGCCGGCCTCGTCTTTCTTGGCATGGCCTTCGATGGTGCGAACCTTCTTGCCTTCGAAGTAATGCGCACCGGTGATGCAGGTGCGCACTTCTTCGCTGGTGCCGTCGGGGTTGTCGACGATCACCACGCAGGCGTGGCAGATGCCCTGGCCGCACCCCAGGCGCGAGCCGGTGAGGTTCTGGTGTTCGTGCAGGTAGTCGATCATCGCCAGGTCCGCGGGGACCTCGACCGGCCCGACCGGTTGACCATTGAGCGTCAGTTGCAGTGGACGGTTAGCCATTGAGGGCCTCCTTGATACGGGCTGGGGTGATGGGGAGATCGCGCACGCGCTTGCCGATGGCATGCGCGACGGCATTGCCGATGGCACCGACGACCGGGATCATCACCACTTCGGCGATGCCCTTGGAGGGGTCGGTCGGTGACAGCGGCGGGAGGATTTCGCTGGTCTGCTGCCACACCGCCACATCGCGCGCATGCGGCAGGCGGTAGCGGTTGAAGTTCCAGTCGCCCTCCCCGGGCCCACCCTCGTACAACGGCATTTCTTCGGTCAGTGCATGGCCAATGCCCATGGCGATCCCGCCTTCGAGCTGGCCCTTGACCAGCTCCGGCACCAGCACCCGGCCACACTCGACCCAGCTGTGGTGGTTGAGCACCTGCGTCTCCAAGGTGCCTTTGTTGACCTTGACCTCGACGATGGTCGCCACCGGGCTGTAGTAGGTGACCATGGCATTGTTCAACTGGGTGTCGGGGTAGGCCGCATTCTGCCGGTCGAGCAGGTGGTAGCCATGGCTGTTCATCTGCGCCTTCTTCGCATTCACCGCCCCATCGCCGTATTTCACCGCCACCGCGTCGAGCGGTAAACGCTCACGCACGCCGTCGATGACGAAGTCGGCCTCGGCCCAGCTCCAGCGGTTGAAACCGTGCACACTGGCGCCGGTGACCAAGCCCATGTCGTGGGCCTTCTGTGCGAGCTGGGCGAACGGAATCGGTTGCAGACCGTTACCAGTCAGCTCTCCGTTGACCCACACAGCATTTTCGCGGCGCACCACCAGTGGGTTGGCCTGGCCGCCATACGGGCCCTGGCTCCAGATCGCCATGGCCGCTGGCCACAGGCCATGGTTGAACAGCACACGCGCCGCTTCGCGGGTGGCATGGCTGAAGTAGAAGGCCGAGTTGGTCGCCGACGATGGCGACGCCAGCTTGCCGACCCAGCGCGGGTTGCGCAGCGCGGCGTCCTGCTCAGGCTGGCTGATCAGGTACGGGTTGCCGCTGGTGCTCAGTTGCAGCTCAGGCCATTCGGTGACTGCCGTCGTTACCTCGTCGGCCGAACGGCCGAGGAAATCGCTGACCACCAAAGCCTGGGAGGTGGACATGCCGGTACCCAGCTCGGTGCCGATGTGGCGCAGGCTGATTCGCCCGTCGCGGCTGAATTCGATGCTGGCCATCGGTGCTTCGGAGCCCGTGCCGAAGTCCTTCTGGCAAATGGCAAAGCCCACCCCGTACCAGTGGTCCTGATCCTGCGCGTCCATCTGCCGCTTGCGTGCGTCGCGGTCGCGCCACCATTCATGCACAGCGGCCTTGTCGAGGATCTCGTAAAGCCGCAGGGCGCCCGCCGGCACCGCTCCCTGGGTGTTTTTCATGCCCGATTTCAGCGCGTTGGCGCGGCGCAGGTCGATGGCATCGACCCCTAGGCGGCCGGCGATCTCATCCACCATCATCTCGGTGGCGGCCATGCTCTGCAGGGTGCCGTAACCGCGCATGGAGCCGGCCTCGACACCACGGGAATAGTAGGCGGTAACCGACAGGTCGTTCTGCGGCATGTAGTAGATCGACTGCGCTGCAGTGGCGCCTACGGCTGCCACCGACGGGCTGTAGTTGATGCGCCCGCCGCCGTCGCAGCTCATGTCGGCGCGGAAGATCTTGAAGCTGTTGTCCTTCTTGTCCACCGCCAACTGGTAGCGGATATCGAAGGCATGGCGCTTGATGCCGCTCTGGAACTGCTCGTAGCGGTCGTTGGCCAGGCGGATCGGCACCCCGGCGCCGTACAGCGCGGCCACCGCGGCATAGAAGACGAAGATATTGTTGTCTTTTGAGCCATAGCCCACGGTATAGCCCGGGTGCATGTTCAGCGTGTTCAGGGCGAAGCGCGACGGCTTGATCATGTGCACGCATTCCTGCGCCACTTCGAACGGGCACTGGGTGGCGACCACGAAGTGCAGCGTGCCCGTGGTAGGGTCGTACCAGCCGTTGCCGTTGTCCGGCTCCAGCGCGGCAGGTTCGATGGACGGCGTCTTGTAGCGCTCGTCGAACACCAGCCAGTCCTCGGGCGGGTTGTCCAGCTGCTCGGCCATGCGCTTGGCGTAGAACAACCCCTGCTCGGTCAGGTCGCCGTGCTGGTTGGGCTGCTTCGACCACACCGGCTTGCGGTTGAGGATGGTGGGGAACAGCATGGAGTTCTTCAGGCTGGAGAACTCATCGTCGTCGAACGGCGTGGTGCCGCCCACCCGCACGAAACGGAAGCTGCCATAAGGGTCGCGCTGGTACAACGGCGCCTGGGCACCGTAACGGATCGCCTGCTGATTGAACTGCAGCTTGCGCTTGGCCTGGCGGAAGCGCTCGAAGTCGTGCCAGATCAGGATCGCCACCGGGTGGCCGATGAACATCGGCACCTTGCCGGGCGGCAGCAGCGGGTCGGGCGAATGGGCCTCGGGCCAAGCGATGCCGTCCTGTTCGAGGTCGGCGGCGGTGACGATGCGGTCCGGCTGCAGGTCGGTGCCGAGCAGGCTGAGGTCATGGCCGGCATAAATCCGGTCGACCTTGGTCGCCTTGAGCAGCAGCGCATGACCTTGCTGCGCGGGCCAGCCGGGCATGTCCTTGGCGCGGATGTCGCGCGCGAACACTTTGTCGCCGCAGACCTTGGACAAGGCATCGTTACGGAAACGCGCCTTGCCGTCGTGGTTCATCCACTTCTGCGGCGAAGTGGTAACGCGCTCCTCCATCAACGCGGCGAATGCCGGGCTGCCTAATGGCGCCATGGTCACACCGACACCAGCGATCAGGCCGCCTTGCAAAAAGGCGCGCCGGGAAATATCACGGTTGGACATGCTTGATCCTCTGGGCAGTTGGGGCCTGCCCTTTCTTTTGATTCTTGGCCTGGCTTGAGAAAACTGACCTTGGCGTCAACTTTACAGGAATTGGGTGGATATAGGCAAAGTCAAGCCGACAATGTGTCGCGGTGTGTATAGGGCAAGAGGCGGAATTCGCGCTTTGGCGGGTAGGTGTTCACCGGGAGATTTTCAGCGCCTG
>NZ_JBICMK010000103.1:0-27311 GCF_043106315.1 Pseudomonas sp. FYR_5
GTTGATCAGGTTGAAGGGGAAGGGCAGAAGGTCTATTACTTCCATACGGACCAGATTGGTACGCCGCTGGAGCTGACGGACAGTGACGGCAAAATCGTTTGGCAGGCGACATATCGCTCGTGGGGTGAGATAGAGCAGCTAGCGGTCAATGAGGTGGAGCAGAACCTACGCTTCCAAGGTCAGTACTTTGATGCCGAAACGGGGCTGCACTACAACACGTTCCGATTCTATGTCCCTGAAATCGGGAGATTTCTGACACAAGACCCCATCGGTCTAGCAGGTGGAGATAATTTATATCAATATGCACCTAGCCCTATAGGGTGGATCGATGAACTAGGTCTGTCGTGCAACTCAGATGCCAAGCTTCTTCGAAAAGAACTCGGGATAAGTCCACAGGGGGGAGGTCAGTATGATGCGCATCATATTGTGATGTCCAACTCGAAAGATGCGAGGATGATTGCACTCCGGAAAAAGATGGATGAATTGGACATTGATATAAATGATAAGCGTAATGGGATTTGGCTGCCCAATACCGAGTCTGCAAGGGTTCCAGGTACAACTGCCACCCCTCACAAAGGTGCGGGTGTGCACGGCAAAGCCTATAAGCAATATGTCTTTGATAAGCTTTCCGTAGCCAATGGTCGAGAGGAATTTCTCAGCGCACTTTCCGAGGTTAAGCAGTCGCTGTTTGACGGTATTTCATTTAAAACGATAAGGTAGAACTATGCTGGTAGAAGATTTGAAGCGCTTTAAAGATGAGGTTGTCAAGAAAGCTGAGGATTCTTCCTTTGCTTTGGATTTTGATCCTGATTGTGCCGAAGCCTCGAATATTAAGTGGTCGAAAGGGGTCGGAATTTCTTTTATTCCTTATGAATTAGAGATGTCAGGTGTAAAGCCAAGCAGGCTGACTGCAAAGGAACCTACAAGTAAAAAAAATATAAACAAATATTATTACGTGGATGGGCGGTTGCAGAAGGTAGATATCTACAATGCAAAGGGTGAAATTCATGGGTTTGAATATTTTTTCTATGATGACAGGCGAGATTATTCAATTAAGATGAATCGTCACGGCGAACGTTTGTGGCTCAAGGTAATTGATAAAGAGCAAGGAGAAGTACGTAAAGCTTGCAGGGTTGATTTTGACTCGGAATTTTGGACGTTAGGTTACGACTGGAATCAAGGGCGTCTTCAGGAAATTCTAACGTTTTCGTCTAATAGCTTGCCAGGTATTAAGATATATCCCGTTTTCGAGGAAGGGGATCTTGTGGGCTTATTTACTTTGCGTGGTGAAGAGAAAATATATATTTATGATGAGCGGTAGGTTGGCCTGACCTTGCCGGACGGTAACCGCCTGCAGTTCAAGTACGACGAGTTCTCCCGCCTGCTCGGAGAAACCGATCCGCTGGGCCGCAAGACCCAGTACGAATATCACCACCTGACCACACTGGTGACCCAGGTCAGCTACCCGGATGGCAGCACCTGGCGAGCGCGCTACGACGACAAGGGCAACCTGCTCGCCGAATTCGATGCCCTCGGCCAGATGACCGAGTACCTGAACAGCGATGACGGCCTGCCGCACACCATCATCGATGCGACCTACAAGTCCAAGTACCTGTGGTGGAACACCATGGCCCAGGTCGAGCGCTACCAGGACTGCTCGGGCAAGAGCACGTACTACCGCTATGACGAACGCCAGCACCTGGTGGCGGTGACCGATGCGCTGAACCAGACCACCACGCTGGAGCGCGAGCCCGACGGCGAAGTGCTGCGCATCAGTCACCCGGACGGCACCACGGAAACCTTCACCTACAACGTCTACGGTCAGGTGCTCAGCCACACCGACGGCAAGGGCCAGACCACCCGCCTGATGCGCACCGCCCGTGGCCTGCCGAGCAGCCGCCAGGATGCCAAGGGCCAGCGGGTTCGCTACGAGTACGACAAGGCCATTCGCCTGACCGCGCTGGTCAACGAGAACAACGCCACGTACAGCTTTGCCTACGACACTTCGGACCGGCTGAGCGAAGAAGTGCGGGTGGATAACCTGACCCGGCGTTTCAGCTACGACGTCGGGGGATTAATTTTTATGGATTTGCCCCTAATCCTAATTCTTGGGTTGACCCGCTTGGGTGGACATGCTGGACACCGAAAAGTGTAGCGGGCCGGAAAGTTTATCAGCGTAATGATATATTTGATCCGCACCGTGTGGATGAGCTGGGACGTACTAACATACAGAGAATGAAGAAGGGGGGCGCGCCTATCGGTAAGGACGGGGAAGAAGTAAATCTTCATCATCTTACCCAAGATGAACCTGGTCCGATGGCTGAGGTTCTAATCAGTTTCCATTCTAAGCACGACAGGGTGGTGCATATGTATTCTAACCAGTGGGATAAAAGTTGGGTGGGGAGTGATGGATTAAGACGTCTTTATAACAGCGCGCCGCCAATCGTGAATCGCGGTCCATTCAATACTTGGAAGAAATCTTATTGGAAAAGCCACAGCCTTGGGTTTTTGAGGATATAAAATGAGCTATATAGATATTATAGAATCTGAAATCAACGCCAGCGGGGAAGACCCCGTATACGCAGGGGGGGCATCGGATGAAGCGATAGCAGACTTTGAGAAAGCTCTTGGTGTTGATTTCCCATTATCATATAAACTGTTTTTGAAGAAATATGGTGCGCTGTCGTTTGCGGGTGATACTTACTATGGTATAACCAAGAACGGTATTGGTGCAATGTCTGTTCCTAACGTGGTTTTTGCCACAAAAAGTGCTAGAGCTGATGGCGACGCAAATGAGTCGATGATTGTAGTGAAAGCTTCTGGCTATGGTCCGATTTATTCCATAGATGTCTCGGCTCTCGGAACTACTGGAGAGCCGGTCGTAGTTGAAACTCAGCTTTCGTTCAAGCGAACGAAAGAAAAAAATGTAATTTATCAAAGTTTTGAGGAGTTTTTTGTTGGCTCGATTAGGCAAGCGATTAGGGAGCTTTGAGTTGTAGTGAATTTATTGTGGCCGGCTTTTATGTAGGTGTATGTTAGTTGAAAATTGTTGAGTAAGTGGTTTGTAGTTGTATTGTTGCGCAACTTTTATGAGTTGGGGCAAGGTTTGCTATCTTTAGGGCTTAGGTGAAAATGAACTTAGGCGTGTTTATCCCGAAGTGCCGAATGAAAAGCTACAGGAGCTAATCGCTCTGAATAAATCTATGTATCCAGAAATGCGGAAGTAAAGGGAGAAATTTATGGGTGACAATAAATTTGTTGATGCTATTTATTCCGAATTGTTTGAGAAAAATTTCCCTCAATATAAAAAATCTCTTACTAAACCCGTCAACGGAGATAAGGACTCATATGCTCGTGTGCGTAATGCTCTAGCATCGCTAGATGATACTCAAAAGTATGACATCATTAACTTTTTTAAAGTTGTTATCGCAGACAGCGCTTCTGTAGTGCTTGGGACGTTGGATGGCGTCCATTTTCCGGATGACCTCGAGGGCAATTTTGTTGTAAAATTAGATGGTGAAGATATTCAGGGTGACTTGCAGGATGTATTTATCGAAAAATCTCAGCAAGATGGTATTTACGATTGATTTTTTGAGGCATTTTTAGTCTGGCTTCGGTTTTTGTTTTTATGTGACATTTTTGAAAGATAGATATTGAAAAAGCTATTGAAGATAGTTGGGGTGCCAGCTTCAACTATTTTTCCGTTAGCCGATACTGTCGAGCGGCTGGAATGAAGCTGCCTTAGCTAATATAATTATTTTTGTCATTGTCAAAAGTCACGTTCGCTAAACGTGTATAGGTGATTGTGCGGGCCTGTATCCAAGGTGGCTCATTACCTCCTGCAAACCCTCGACAATCTAGAGAAGTGCCAGACACCAACACCGAAGTGCCGCTGCAGCGTATCGAGAACGTCCTCGACCAACCGCGATGCCCGGCAGGATTTCGAATACGACAACGGCGACCGGCTGCTGAGCATCGAGCGGCAACTGACCGGGATCGGCAGGCAGCTTGGGATCACAGAAGAGGAGCTGGAATACACCTACGATCTGCTCGGCCGTCTGACCAAAGAAATCACCCCTGACGGCACGCTCAGCTACGAGTACGACCCGCTCAGCAACTTGACCACGCTGACTTTGCCGGATGGGCGCAAGGTCAATCACCTGTATTACGGCAGTGGCCACCTGCACCAGCTGAACCTGGACGGCCAGGTCATCAGTGACATGGAGCGCGATGACCTGCACCGTGAGGTGTACCGCACCCAAGGCAAGCTCACCAGTTGCTTCGGTTATGACGCCATGGGGCGCAAGGCCTGGCAGTTTGCCTCGACCTTGCCGGCCGACAAGCTTTCGCAGGTGCATAACACTGGCATCAATACCTCGTTGCTGGTCGAGCACGCCTACAACCCGATCCACCGCCGTTACCAGTACGACCCGGCCGGTGAACTGGTGCGTACCCTCGACAAGCTACGCGGCGAGATCAAGTACGAGTACGAAGCCAACGGCCAGTTGCGCAGTCGCGATACCGGCTCGTTGATCGGCAGCGAGGAGTTCCGCTACGACCCGGCAGCCAACCGCCTGGACTTCAATGCGCGGCAGTTCAACTCATATGATCATGCAAATACTACGAGAGCTCCAACTCGCCAAGCTAATTTCGAAAGTGATTTCGCCAAGAAAACTGCTGCATTGAAAGGAGGTTGCGGATGACGTCACTTGAGGTTTATGAGTGGGACAAAAAGATCAAAACAAGTTATAAAAAAATAAAAAGCGGGGATATATTTTGCTTTGCTTTAGACTCCAAAAAGTATGGGGTTGGTCGCATTATGACCCAAAATAGCCTTGGCCATGTAGTGGAGATTTTTGACAAGGCTCTTAATGTCCCAGCGGTTGATTCAATTTCTTTCAAGCGCTTAGGTGACCCTGTCATATTAGATTCTTATTCGCTTTTTGATCGTAAAGCTGAGGGTGACTGGAGAATTGTTGCTCACGATTTAGATTATAGGCCGTCAAAACAAGAGTTGGTGAGGTATGTGTACGGTGTAGCCGATAATGTCAAGCTTGTTGATATTTTTGATGATGAGACTTCTTTGGCAGGAAGTAAGTGTGATTACCCATCCTATTCCCCTATGGGCGACAAAGACGTGAAAGAGCATTTCAATATTTAGACCGAAATCCAAGTTTAATCTTTAACGGCAAGTGTGTTCTTCTGGTCCTGCTGCCTTTAAGTGGGGCCAGCAAAACATTTAATTAAGTCTGTTGAGAGCGCCCGTTCTACGTTCTGTGCCAAAAGAGATTATTCAGGATTTTCCTAATGGTATTTCGAATGAATGATACTAAGCAACCGGAGCCATCCCGGTTGTTCGCTTGAATTGAACAGCGATAAAATCTCCAACCGCCTCGGCGTTAACGTCGCTGCTGGTAGACTACGCTTACAATTCGATCCATCGCCGTCACCAGTACGCCCCGACGGATGATCGAAAGTCCAACTACTTGTAATACGGCAGCGGACACCTGCACCAGCGAACCTGGACGGCCAGGTGATCAGCGACATGGAGCGCGATGACCTGCATCGTGAGGTGTACCGCACCCAGGGCAAGCTCACCAGCTGCTTCGGGGCGCTTATTACGCGAGCAGGACGGGCACTCGCCCACCAGCTACGATGGAGAGATCTCATGCTCACCACATAGTGTTCAAAGGCGAGTTCCCCCGCTCTCCTGCAATGCAGAAGGCGCTTGAACGTAGTAGGGCTGTTTTATTGAAGTATAAGATTGATCCCGTACATGATACATCCGCGATGATGTGGGCTGAAAACCAAGGGCACACCATTGCAAATGCAAGAATGGTAGCTAGTAAGCTGGAGGCTGCAGATAAAGTAATCATGGCTCAAGATATGTCCTTTAGTAAAGCTGTTGTTGCCATGAAAGGCGAGTTGCAAAAAATTGGTGTAGAAATTTTTGGCGGGTGAATAGGAGAGCGCAATGAATTGGCATGTATTAGAGAGCACAGCTTTAACCTCAGTTACGAAAGCTCTGCGAGATTTGAGTGTGGAACATCCGGATGAGCAGTTCTACGCTTGCGCGCTTTATACGGATAGTAGCGCTATGATCATGGCGGTTGCGATTAATTCCGTTGAAGCACTTGAGGAGAAACTTGAGGGGGAAGGTGAAGAAGAGCGTGAAGAGTTGATGCCCTACTATAAGTGGGCTTCTTCGGAATGGAAATACGAGGGGTGGAAGGGGGAGTATTTCAAAGATATTTGTGAGGGCCTGAGAGAGGCAAGTGACCGAAGCGATATCTCACGTTTTAAAGAAAGGCTGCTCTCACTCATGGTTAATGTTTTAAGTTCTCTGCGTAGGGAAGGTTTCTTTTCATCCTTCAAGATTCAGGAGCCAATTCTCTTTGTCACTGTTACGGATGATGATAATGCAGAAGAGCTTGAAAATAAAACAGCTGAACTTCTCAACTCTTCAGAAAAATATAATTATTTTATCAGAAGATTTGATGGGTGAGCGCTATTGCTGGGGCGCATAATGGCGGGCGGGCTTCACAAAATCGGAGCATAGTATCGAGCATCAACATTTGGCTTTGAATTTGGTGAGAGCGCTCACGGCCCGCTGAGCGCGGTGATCAACCGCAACGGCGACACCGTGCGCAGCTTCAGCTACGCCGACGGCCTGATGGTGACCCACAGCAACGCGCTGGGGCTGGGCTGCCACTACCGTTGGCAAACCTTGGGCGGCAAGCCGTGAGCTGGAAGTGCAGTACAACGCTGACCACCGCGTGGTCGTCAGCCGCGACTATGGCGGCGAGCGTTGCTCGGCTACGAGTACGACCCACTCAGCAACCTGACCACGCTGACCCTGTCGGATGGGCGCAAGGTCAATCACCTGTACTACGGCAGCGGTCACCTGCACCAGTTGAACCTGGACGGCCAGGTGATCAGCGACATGGAGCGCGATGACCTGCACCGCGAGGTGTACCGCACGCAGGGCAAGCTCACCAGTTGCTTCGGTTATGACGCCATGGGGCGCAAGCGTGGCAGTTTGCGTCGACCTTGCCGGCCGACAAGCTCTCGCAAGTGCACAACACCGGCATCAATACCTCGTTGCTGGTCGAGCACGCCTACAACCCGATCCACCGCCGTTACCAGTACGACCCGGCCGGTGAACTGGTGCGTACCCTCGACAAGCTACGCGGCGAGATCAAGTACGAATACGAAGCCAACGGCCAGTTGCGCAGTCGCGATACCGGCTCGTTGATCGGCAGCGAGGAGTTCCGCTACGACCCGGCAGCCAACCGCCTGGACTTCAATGCGCGGCAGTTCGACAAGGTCAAGGACAACCGGATCAAACAGTGGCGGGATCAGGAGTATCGCTACGACCCGTGGGGCAATCTGGTCGAGAAGCGCTCGGGGCACAGCAAGCTGCAGCACTTCAGCTATGACTGCGAGAACCGGCTGGTGCGGGCGGAGACGGTTGAAGGGGAAGAGCAGAAGGTCTATTACTTCCATACGGATCAGATTGGCACGCCGTTGGAGCTGACGGTCAGTGACGGCAAGATCGTTTGGCAGGCGACGTATCGTTCTTGGGGGGAGATAGAGCAGCTAACGATCAATGGAGTAGAGCAGAACATATGATTCCAAGGTCAGTGTTTTGATTGCGAATCGAGCCTAAATTACAATACCTTTCGGTTTTACGATCCAGAAACTGGGCGATTTATCACCCAGGATCCAATAGATTTCAGAGGCGGTGCTAATTTATATGTTTATGTGCTGGCGCCGACTATGTGGGTTGACCCTTTGGGTTGGGTGCCTTGGGAGAAAAATAGTTTTGATAGCTGGTTCAATAGCGTCTCAGCTCAAGATATTGTTGATAATAAAAAATCTGTAGAAGCTGCCCTTCGGAGCCCGGGAGGAAGCATAAAATGTTTCCTGTTTCTATAGCGGCGAAGGCAAAAGAACTAGGTTTTACCGCTCAGGAGCTTAAGGAAATGACGGTGCCGACTAAAGATATTACTTTTGTGGGTGTAACAGACAAACATGGTAATCCTGTGCCGGACGGTCCGCACCATGGTAGTAGAGCGGGAAGGCTGTTCTATAATAATTTAATTAAAGATTTGAATGGCGCGCAAAGCAAAGCTCAAGCGCTTAGCGTGATCGATTCACATCACGGCAAGCACATGAAGCTAGGAGCATGCTAAATGGATTCTTATGGTATTGAGCGGTATGAAAAAGTTCATGTTTGGGTAGGTGCAAATTTCTCTTCGGAGGATGACTATCTGCAGTATTTTGAGTTGGACTATTCTGTGGATTTGGATGATCCAGCATACAAGGTTTGTGGGTTTTGCAGAGATATTGGTGTGAGATGGTACGACGAGGATTTCATAGGGATTATACCAAGGAAAGCGGAGGAGGTGAGTCTAGATGAAATCTTGATTGAGTCTGCGGTTGATTCTAGTTGTATTGAAGATTTAAAGGCGGAGTGTTTGAGGCTTGGTATTACTAAGGCTAATGCAATTTTTTGGTATTCCGATGGTGGTGCGGATATTCCCAAGCCTCTAAAGTCGAATTATAATGGCTTGAAGTATGTGGGATTATATGAGGGTGAATGATAAGCTCGGCATAGGTCCCGAGGAGCCTGGGGTTGGCGTTCTGTGTCAGCTTTTTTAGTGTTCGGATCTGATTTCGGATGTGCGGTCATGTATTTTTAATTTAAAACCATATTGCAGGTGTTAGATGCTAAAGATTTGATCTTTAATAACTAATGGGTTGATTGCTAAACTACGAGCCGAACTTCCAAGGGTTGAGTGAAGTGGCAAACACTTCAAAAGGAGCAAAGTCTTTCACCGAGTGTGAGCTGTACAAGAAGGGGGATATTTCTGTTGATCCGGCGTTTCGTTCTGCCATGGTAGATAAAGGCGCTAAATTAGAGCCGGAATTACAGCAGTATGTCAATGGTTTGCTTTTGGGGTATTGAGGTGATATGAAGATGAATTGGTCTGATTCTTTAAGGCTACGTATTACAAGCGAGCTAAAGGGTTATGATGTGTATTTTTCAGCTGACGATGTTCCTCTTGAAGTCGACTTTCCCAAGCAGTGGCTTGGGTTTGGTTTTCTAGATAGTGAAAAAAGACATATTCCTGTGGAGTGGGCTGATTTTTCTGAGTTTTTGCCTTGGGTAAGCGCGTGGCTCGACAAATGCGTGTTAGGAACTGTTTTGGCAGTGAGTGATAGGCCGTATCTCATGTATGTATATGGCGAGGGTGGTGATTTGTATTTCTATATGGGCGGGGCTCCGCTAGGCGTTGAAGGGTCAGATCTCGATAGTTATCCCAGCCTTCCAGCGAGCTTCAGGCAGTTCTATTCAAGATTGCATAATGGCTTTGGGTTTTATATTGGTTGTACTATGGGGCCATCAAGGTTGGAAGATTTTGTTCCAATCAAGGATTTGTGCGATGAAGATTATCCGACGCTTCCTGATATGCTAGGAGTTTTTTCTAGCGGGGCTGGTGATTATTTGGCTTTGGGTGATGGCCCATTCAAAGGCGAGGCTTTTATCTGGTGGCATGAAAAGCCAGAAAATACCACAGAAGGAATCGATTTATGGAATGTTATGGACTCATGGATGTCAATTTTTTTGGAGAACTCTGACTCTAACGAGTACTGTTAGGTATAAATTTTTGCGAGAAGATTGAATACAGGCAGTAAATGCCGTAAGCCAGCGAGCCCAAGGGAAGTGGCTTTGCGCGAAACTTTCAGGCTAGGTGATGATTCGAAGACTATTTCTCGGCTAGCAGTTTCCAGTCGATTTCGTTTTCGCGACCTGATCGCCATAGGGCATGAGGGCGAGACGATGAATGAGGTTGGTATGTTCTCTAAAGGTGACTTATTGCAGTCCTTACGGAAACCTTCACCTACAACGTCTACGGCCAGGTCTTCAGCCACACCTACGTCAAAGGCCAGACCACCCGCCTGATACGCACAGCCCCTAGTCTGCCGAGCAGCCGCCAGGATGCCAAGGGCCAGCGGGTTCGCTAAGAGTACGACAAGGCCATTCGCTTGACCGCGCTGGTCAACGAAAACAACGCCACGTACAGCTTTACCTACGACTCCAACTCCACACCCATTCCGCTTCTCCCCCCCGACTGGTTCCGCAGGGCGGAACCACATTCGTTTGTGATCCCGCGTCACTCGCGTTTATCTGTGAGCCAAGCACGACCTGCCTCACCTGTCGTGACCTGAAGGCGAACAACAAGAACGGGAAACCACCCGCGCGAGGAGACTCCACATGTCCCGACATCAGCACATCCAGGCCTGGCTCGCCGACGTGGCCAGCGACCTGCACGCGATTCGTCACGATATCCACGCTCACCCGGAACTGGGCTTTGAAGAAAGCCGCACCTCGGCATTGGTCGCCCGACTGCTGGAGGAATGGGGCTATGAAGTGCACACCGGTATCGGCAAGACCGGCGTGGTCGGCGTGCTGCGCAATGGCAGCAGCCCCCGCCGGCTGGGCCTGCGCGCCGACATGGACGCGCTGCCCATCCACGAAGCCACGGGTGCGGCATACAGCAGCCAGCACCCAGGCTGCATGCACGCCTGTGGTCATGACGGGCACACTACCATGCTGCTTGGCGCCGCGCGCTACCTGGCGGCAACCCGGCAGTTCGACGGCACGCTGACACTGATCTTCCAGCCGGCCGAGGAGGGCCAGGGCGGTGCCGAGGCGATGCTGGCCGACGGCCTGCTGGAGCGCTTCCCATGTGATGCGCTATTCGGCATGCACAACATGCCAGGGCTGCCGGCCGGACACCTGGGGTTTCGTGAAGGGCCGATGATGGCTTCGCAGGACCTGCTGACGGTGACCCTGGACGGGGTGGGTGGCCATGGCTCGATGCCGCACCTGACCGTCGACCCGCTGGTGGCGGCCGCCAGTGTGGTGATGGCGCTGCAAACCGTGGTGGCGCGCAATATCGATGCGCAGGAGGCAGCAGTGGTCACCGTCGGCGCATTGCAGGCCGGCGAAGCGGCCAACGTGATCCCGCAACAGGCGCTGTTGCGCCTTAGCCTGCGCGCACTGAACGCCGAGGTGCGGGCGCAGGCCCTTGAGCGGGTGCGGGCAATCATCGTCAGTCAGGCCGAGAGCTTTGGCTGCCGCGCCAGCATCGAGCACCGCCCGGCCTACCCGGTGCTGGTCAACCATGCCGCTGAAAACGCCTTTGCCACCCAGGTAGGGGTCGAGTTGCTGGGCGCCCAGGCTGTGGATGGCAACACCCGCAAGCTGATGGGCAGCGAAGACTTCGCCTGGATGCTGCAGCGCTGCCCGGGGGCCTACCTGTTCATCGGCAATGGTGTATCGCGGCCGATGGTGCACAACCCGGCCTACGACTTCAACGACGACATCCTGCTGACCGGCGCCGCCTACTGGGGCGCGCTGGCAGAGCGCTGGCTGGCACCTGCCTGATTGTCCCTTTTTGACCACTGCCGCTGGAACCCGGGCGCGACTGCGCCTGGGCGATCACCCAATCATTGTGTGGAGTGTTCCCTATGCAGACTTCGAGCACCGGCGTGTCGCGTACCCGGCAAGTGGTGGCCGCCGTTATCGGCAACGCCCTGGAATGGTATGACTTTATCGTGTATGGCTTTCTGGCCAGCATCATCGCCCGGCAGTTCTTCCCGTCCGACGACGCCTACGCCTCGCTGCTGATGGCTCTTGCCACCTTCGGCGTCGGGTTTTTCATGCGCCCGGTGGGCGGCGTGCTGCTGGGCATGTATTCCGACCGCAAGGGCCGTAAGGCGGCCATGCAGATGATCATCCGCCTGATGACCGTGTCCATCGCGATGATCGCCTTCGCGCCCGACTACCTGGCCATCGGCATGGCTGCGCCGCTGCTGATCGTGGTGGCGCGCATGCTGCAGGGCTTTGCCACCGGTGGTGAATACGCCAGCGCCACGGCGTTTCTGGTGGAAAGCGCACCTGCCCACCGCAAGGGCCTGTATGGTTCGTGGCAATTGGTAGGGCAGTGCCTGGCGGTGTTTTCCGGGGCGGCAATGGTGGCGTTGGTTACCCACCTGTGCTCGCCTGAGGCGCTGGACAGCTGGGGCTGGCGCATCCCGTTCGTGCTGGGCCTGCTGATCGGGCCGGTCGGGCTGTGGATTCGCAAGCATATGGAGGAGCCTGAGGCGTTTGTCGAGGCGCGTCGCCATGCCAAGGGCCAGTCGCCCGGCCTGTGGCAGGTGCTGCGTGAACACCGGCGCAGCCTGCTGGTGTCGATGGGGTTGGCCTGCGGCGCGACGGTTTCGTTCTACGTGGTGCTGGTGAACATGCCGACCTTCGCCCACAAAAGCCTAGGCCTGCCGCTGGACCAGGTGCTGCTGGTGCAGATGCTCGCCGTGGGACTGATGACCCTCGTGATTCCGTTGTCCGGGGCGCTGTCTGACCGGCTGGGGCGGCGCCCGGTGCTGATGGCCTTCACCCTGGCGTTCTTCGTGATGGTCTACCCACTGTATGTGTGGATGGCCGCTGCGCCTTCCCTGGAGCGCCTGTTGGTCATGCAACTGCTGTTGTGCACGGCCATCGGTGGTTTCTTCGGCCCGGCACCTACTGCCCTGGCCGAACAGTTCCCGGTCCAGGTGCGTTCCACCGGCGTGTCGGTGGCCTACAACGTGGCGGTGATGGTGTTCGGTGGCTTTGCCCCGTTGATCGTGACCTGGCTCACCCAGGTGCTTGGCACCCCGGTGGCGCCGGCGTTCTATGTGCTGTTTGCCTGCCTGCTGACATTGCTGGGCACCTATTGCCTGAAAGAAGCACCGCGGGCAGTCAAACCTGCCGCCTTCAACCTTGGAGTAAAACCGTGAAGCCGCTAGCCATCGACCCCATTGTTGCCCTCGATGCCGAGGCACTGTCCCAGGCCATCCATGCCCGCCAGTTGTCATGCCGGGAGGTGATGCAGGCCTACCTGGGGCATATCGAGCGCTTCAATCGGCAGGTCAATGCACTGGTCTCGCTGCGCCCGGCCGAAGTGCTGCTGGCCGAGGCCGAGACGCGTGACCGCGAACTGGCCCGTGGCCACTCGCGCGGCTGGATGCATGGCATGCCGCAGGCAATCAAGGACCTCGCCGCCACGGCAGGGCTGCGTACCACGCTCGGCTCGCCGCTGTTTGCCGAGCAGGTACCCGAGCAGGATGCGATCAGCGTGGCGCGGGTGCGGGCGAGCGGGGCATTGATCATGGGCAAGAGCAATGTGCCCGAGTTTGGCCTGGGTTCGCAAAGCTACAACCCCTTGTTTGGCACCACCACCAACGCCTACGACCCGTCGCGGGTGGCGGGTGGCAGCAGCGGTGGGGCTGCAGCGGCGCTGGCCCTGCACTTGCTGCCGGTGGCCGACGGCAGCGACATGATGGGCTCGCTGCGCAACCCGGCGGCGTTCAATAACCTGTTCGGCCTGCGCCCATCGCAGGGCCGCGTGCCGCATGGGCCGGCGCCCGAACTGTTCGTGCAGCAGCTGGCCACAGAAGGGCCGATGGGCCGCAGTGTGGTCGACGTGGCGCGGCTGCTGTCGATACAGGCGGGTGTTGATGCCCGGGCGCCGCTGTCGCTAAGCGAAGGCCGGCGCGATTTTGCCGTTGGCTTGCCGCGCGATTTTCGCGGTGTACGGGTGGGCTGGATGGGCGACTACAACGGCTATCTGCCGATGGATGACGGGGTAATGAGCCTGTGCGAGTCGGCGCTGGCCGACTTTGCCGAGCTGGGCTGCCGGGTCGAGGCCTGCCAGCCGGCATTCGACCTGGCGCGCTTGTGGCAATGCTGGCTGACCCACCGCCACTTCCTGGTGCATGGCAACCTCGGCGCAGCCTATGCCGACCCCGGCAAGCGCGCATTGCTCAAGCCCGAAGCACAGTGGGAGGTGGAAGGTGGCTTGCAGCTGAGTGCGGCGGCGCTGTACCAGGCTTCGTTGGACCGCAGTGACTGGTACCGCGCCATGGGCAAGCTGTTCGAGCGTTACGACTTCCTGCTGTTGCCCTCGGCTCAGGTGTTCCCTTTCGATGCACGCCAGCCATGGCCAACGGTGGTCGGGGGGCGGCCAATGGACACCTACCACCGCTGGATGGAAGTGGTGATCGGGCCGACCCTGGCCGGTTTGCCGAGCATCAGCGTGCCGGTGGGGTTCAATGCCGCCGGGTTGCCCATGGGCCTGCAAATCATAGGCCCGGCGCAGGCCGACCATGCCGTGCTGCAGCTGGCGTATGCCCATGAACAGCTCACCCGCTGGGTGGTGCGCTGCCCGCCACAACGGCTGCTTGCTCCATGAAAGCACGGGCAGGCGCGGATCTTGCTGGCTATCCTGACCATCCCGCTACAAGGAGGTCATACCCATGGGCATCACGGCAGACAGCGGCGGCGTGCGTTCAGTGGAGCGGGTGCTGGCCATCGTCGACCTGCTGGGCGAACACCAGGCGTTGGGCCTGGAAGAACTGCACTACCTGACGGCGCTGCCCAAGGCCACGGTGTCGCGCATGATCGCCACCTTGCAGGCGCAAGGCTGGGTGTACCGCGGCCTTGCCGACCGGCGCTACCGGCTGTGCGCGCGACGCCTGTTCGGTGACCGCCAGTTGCGTTTCAAGCGGCGTCTGGTGGAAAGCGCAGCGCCCATGCTGCTGGAGCTGAGTGAGCGCACCGGGCTGGTCGCTGACCTGTCGTGTTTCGACGGCCAGCGGCTGGAGGTGATGGAAAGCGCCATTCCCCAGGTGCTGCGCAAGCGCTATCCGCACACCTGTCAGATCGTCGGGCAGCATGCCAGCCTGTTTCATTCGGCAATGGGGCGGGCGTGCCTGGGGGAGCTGGCGGTGGACGAAGTGCAGCGCCTGGCGGCCCATGAGCGGCTGGGTGACGACGGGTTGTTGCGCGATATCGAAGAGCAAGCGCACAAGGGCTTTGGTCAGCGCACCGAAGGCTACTGGGAATACCCGGTGCGCCTGCCGTTCCTGATCCGCGCCATTGCCTTGCCGGTACATGCCGAAGGGCGCCTGGTCGGCAGCATTGCCTTGCAATGGCCGCTGGATCAGGCGCCGGTGGAGCGGGTGTCGAGCCTGCACCTGAGCAGCTTGGCGACCACTGTGAGTGAAGTGCAGCGGGCCTTGGCTGTTTGATGTTTCCTGCACGGGTTTCTTCGCGGGCAAGCCACAGACGCGTGCATTGCCAGTACCGCCCACAGAACCTGCGGGCGTTACTGGCCCTCCCGAAATCCGCTAGGGCTCACCCCCGCCTGCTTGCGAAAGAACCGGCTGAAATACCCCACATCGGCAAACCCCAGCTCATGGGCGATCTCTTTCACGCTTAGGCTCGAATGCCCGAGCATGCGCTTGGCCTCCAGCACCAGTCGGGCATTGATCACATTCATCGGCGTCATGCCCAGGTGTTCCTGGCACAACCGCCCCAAGGTCACCAGGGTCATGCCCAACTCGGCGGCGTATTCTGCCAGTGGCCAGTGCGCGCGGTAGTGCATGTCTACCAGCTCGCGAAAAGCAGTCAGTTGCTGGCTGCGTCTTGATACTGGGCGCTGCTCACCTGCGGGTATGTGCGGCTCATGGCGCAGGACATGGATCATTAGTGCCAGCAATAGCGCCATGCTGCTGGCCACATGCTCGCGGGCGCGGTTGTGGTATTCCTCGCGCAGGGCCCGAAACAGGGGCAACAACGGGTCTTCATCGGCGGCCCAGTGGGGCAGGGCAATCACCTGTGGTTTGCGCAGTTGCACCAGCACGTTGGGTGCCAGCACCTGAGCGATGCTATCCAGTGGGTGCTGCGCAGCCGTGATTACCTGGCCTTCTACCTGGCTGGCCCAATGAAAACCATGCACCACCTGCGCCGGGACGTACACCACGCAGGGCGCATGAACCTGAAACCGGTCACTGTCGAACAGCACCTCGCCGCCACCGCTTTGCAGGTACAACAGCTGCAGCAAGCCTTCGTGACGGTGTGCGGCAATCTCCCAGTTGTGCGCGCCAGAGCGCTGGGATATCTGCTCCACATGCAAGGCTTCGTGCCACACCGGCTGCGCGGTTTCACCGTACAGGGCGTAATTGGGGATCTTGTTCATGGTGTTGTAATTGTTCTGTTCACTGCCCGCTACTGTGCCATAGCTGCACGCAGGCTTCAGGGCGCAGTGGGCAAATTGACGGGAATGTGGGGCTGGTTGCAGGTTTTGTCCATTCTGCCGGTGGGCCTGCCGGCCATAGCCTGTTGCCCAGAACAAGCAACGCTCTGGAGAACAGCATGCACAACAACAAGATCTTTTCTCAGTGGCTAGGCCTGGAGTCGGCCGTATGCGTGGTGACCGGCGCGGCCGGCGGCATTGGCGCAGCGTTGGCCGCGGCCTTGGTGGAGCAGCAGGCCCACGTGGTGCTGCTTGACCGCGACCTGGACAAATGCCGCGAACTGGCGGCCACCCTGGGGGAACACAGTGCAGGCGAAGTCAGTGCCCTGGCCTGCGACATTGCCGACCCGGCCAGCGTGGAGCAGGCTGCGGCCCAGGTACAGGCGCTGCATGGGCGCTGCGATGTACTGGTCAACAATGCCAGCGTGCTGCGCCCCGGCGCGCTGGACACGCTAAGCCTGGAACAATGGAACCAGGTACTGGCGGTCAACCTCAGTGGCTACCTTTTGTGTGCCCAGGCCTTTGGCCGTTCCATGCTGGACTGCGGCCAGGGCCGTATCGTGCATGTGGCCTCGATTGCAGCACATTACCCGCAACCCAACAGTGGCGCCTACAGCGCGGCGAAGGCAGGCGTCAGCATGTTGTCGCGGCAGATTGCCGTGGAATGGGGGCCACGCGGTGTGCGCAGCAACGCCGTATGCCCGGGTTTGATCCGCACGCCATTGTCGGCTGCGTTCTATGCCGACCCACAGGTGGAGCGCCGGCGTAGCGCCATGACCGCCAACCAGCGCATCGGTGAACCGCAAGACATCGCCGAAGCCGTGCTGTTTCTGGCCAGCCGCCGCGCCGACTATATCAACGGCGCCGAGCTGACCGTGGATGGCGGACTGGAAAGCATGCCCATGGCATTGATCCCGCGCCCTGGCTTCGAGGGTGCAGGCCAATGAATACGCGTAGCTGCGATGTACTGGTCATCGGTGCGGGTGCTGGCGGCCTGGCGACAGCCATCACGGCGAAAAAGCTTGGCCTGGATGTGATCGTCATCGAAAAGGAGGAGTGCTTCGGCGGCACCACGGCGTTTTCCGGCGGCGTATTGTGGGTGCCGGGCACCCGGCACGGGGGCAATGACAGCCAAGCAGCGGCCATGACCTACCTGCGCAACGAAACCGGTGTCTGCTTCGATGCGGCCGGGGTGGAGGCATTCTTGCGCTACGCGCCGCAGATGGTTGAGTTTTTCGAGCGCGAGACGGCAGTCAAGTTCGTGCCCACGCTGTACCCCGATTATCACCCGCAGGTGGAAGGCGGCGTCGATGTGGGCCGCTCGATACTGGCCGCACCTTACGACATCCGTGGTTTGGGGCCCGACATGGCGCGGCTGCGCCCGCCGCTGAAGACCATCACCTTCATCGGCATGATGTTCAATTCGTCGAATGCCGACCTCAAGCACTTCTTCAATGTCACCCGTTCGTTGACCTCGTTCGCCTACGTGGCCAAACGCCTGCTGACCCATTTGAAGGAGCTGGCCTTGTACCGACGCGGCACCCAGGTCACCAGTGGCAATGCCCTGGCGGCACGGCTGGTACGCTCGGCACTGGACCTGGGCATTCCGATTCTCACAGGCACCCCGGCGCGGCAGTTGCTGCGCGAAGGGGCGCGGGTAGTAGGGGCGGTGACCGGGCAGGCCGGCAGCGAGCAGCGCATCGAGGCCCGACGCGGGGTGGTGCTGGCCTGTGGCGGTTTCTCCCATGACCTGCAACGGCTGCGCCAGGCCTACCCGCATGTACGGCGTGGCGGCGAGCATTTTTCACCGGTGCCAGCGGGCAACACCGGCGATGGTGCGCGCATGGCCGAGGCGCTGGGAGCAAAGGTCGATATCTGCCTGCAGGCACCTGCAGCCTGGATGCCGGTATCGAAGGTGCCGGTGGGTGGTGGGCGGCATATTGCCTTTCCGCATTTGCTCGACCGCTACAAGCCGGGTGTGATCGGCGTGCTGCGTTCGGGGCAGCGATTCACCAACGAGTCGAATGCCTACCACGACGTAGGCGCAGCGCTGATCGAGGCGTGTTCCGACCAGGCAGAAACCGCCATGTGGCTGGTGTGCGACCGCCGCACCCTGGCCAAGTACGGGCTTGGCTTTGCCAAGCCTGCGCCGATGCCGTTGGGGCCATTGCTGCGCAACGGTTACCTGCTCAAGGGCCAGACCCTGGCGGAGTTGGCCGGCAAGGCCGGTATCGATGCGCAAGGGCTGGAGCAGACTGTGCGCGAGTACAACCTTGGGGCCGTCCACGGCGAAGACCGTCAGTTCGGCCGCGGCAGCACCAGCTTCAATCGCTACCTGGCCGACCCGCAGCAACAACCCAACCCGTGCGTAGCGCCGGTTGGCGAGGGACCGTACTTTGCCGTGAAAGTCATCATGGGCGATCTGGGCACTTTCGACGGGCTGCGCACCCGTGTGACCGGTGAAGTGTTGGCGGCCGACGGGCAAGTCATCGACGGCCTGTATGCGGTGGGTAACGACCGCGCCAGCATCATGGGCGGCAACTATCCCGGGGCGGGCATCACCCTGGGGCCGATCATGACCTTTGCCTACATCACCGGGCGCCATCTGGCGGGTGTCGAGCAGGGGCTGGCGGCGGGCAACGCACGGGAGGTGGCGTGATGGACAAGCCTGTGGTCGACCACCGCATCTACACCATTCGCCCGCGCGGCATGGCGGCCTTTCTCGAGGCGTTCGACCAGCTGGCGATGCCGATCCTGCTGCGCCACCTCGGTGCACCCCTGGCGTTTTACACCAGCAGCATCGGGCCGTTGAACCAGGTGGTGCACTTGTGGGGCTATGACAGCCTCGATGACTTCGAGAAGCGCAGCGCAGCGCGGGATGCCGACCCGGACTTTGCCGCGTACCTGCATGCCACCCGCGACCTGGTGGTGGCTCAGGAAACACGCATCATAAGGCCTGTGCGCTTACCCAGCCTTTTCCACTAGGGCTGCGACAAACACCGTCATAAAAACAACAACAGGTGATACCTATGAACAACACACTCGACGTGCGCCAACTGATCGACCAGCAACCCATCGGCCGTTACCAGAAATGGGTAGTGTTCCTCGGCTTTCTCATCATCGCTCTGGACGGCCTGGACGTCGCCATCATCGGCTTCATTGCCCCGCAATTGAAAAGCGATTGGGGCCTGGATGCGCAAAGTCTGGGCCCGGTATTGAGCGCCGCGTTGATCGGCCTGGCACTTGGCGCCTTGATTGCCGGCCCCTTGGCGGACCGTTACGGGCGCAAGGCGGTGTTGCTGTGCAGCGTGCTGCTGTTCGGCCTCTGGACACTGGCCTCGGCCTTTTCACCCAACCTGGAAGCCCTGGTCGCGTTGCGCTTTTTGACCGGCCTGGGCCTGGGCGCAGCCATGCCCAATGCCAGCACCCTGGTCAGCGAGTATGCCCCGGCACGCAGCCGCTCGCTGCTCATTACCCTGGCATTCTGCGGGTTCTCCCTGGGCGCGGCAGCAGGTGGCTTCGTCAGCGCCTGGATGATTCCGAACCTGGGCTGGCGCAGTGTCTTGGCATTGGGTGGGGTGTTGCCGCTAATGGTCCTGCCGTTGCTGTATTGGCGCCTGCCGGAATCGGTGACGTTCCTGGTCAGCAAAGGGGCGGACCGCAAGCGCATTCTGGCCATTGTCCGTCGCCTGGCACCTGAGCATGTCAACGCCGACACGACCTTTGTCTTGCCCGGTAAAGCCCAGGCTGCAGGCGGTGCAATCGGCACCATCCTCTCAGCGCGGTATCGCTTTGGTACCTGCATGCTCTGGGGCGGGTACGTGCTGGCGCTGTTCCTGGTCTATCTGTTCAGCGGCTGGTTGCCGACGCTGGTAAAGGAGGGGGGCGGGTTTTCGGTGGCCGAAGCGGCCATCGTCACCGCCTGTTTCCAGATTGGCGGCCCGTTGGGGGCAATTTCGGTGGGTTGGGCCATGGATCGCTACCCGGCGCAGCGCGTGCTGGTACTGACCTTCCTGTTCAGTGGTGTGGTGATTTTTGCAATTGGTCAGGTCGCTGCGGACTTCGCCTGGTTGTGTGCGGTTGCGAGCGCTGTGGGCTTTGGCCTTAATGGGGCAAGTGTTGGCATGAATGCACTGGCGGCGGCTTTTTACCCGACTGAAGCACGGGCGACCGGCGCCAGCTGGATGAGCGGCATCGGGCGCCTGGGTGCGATTCTCAGTGCCTTTGCCGGGGCTCAGATGCTGGCACTGGGCTGGAGTTTTGCCCAGGTGTTCGCTTCGTTGTTGCTACCCGCAGGGTTGGCGGCTTTGGCGGTATGGCTGCAGGGGCGAAATGCGGCGTCACGGCTTAGCGTTCCAGGCTGTACAGCCGGCACCCCGGCTGCAGCGCCAGCAGGTTCGGCTCCCACTCCCTAGCCTTCGGGAACACAGCCCCTATCTGAAGCCATACGCTCGATCAACGCCCACAACGCCGCATCATTGAAATCGTCGACAACCAGCCTGGCGCCCGCCGCCAGCAACCGCTCCGGGGTCTGCGTCGTGGCCACGCCCACGGTAAAGATCCCCGCGCCACTGGCCGCGGCCGTCCCCGGCAATGAGTCCTCGAAGGCCAGCGCTTGCCCGGCCTCGGCACCCAGCCGCTGCAGGCCGGTGAGGTAGGGCAGCGGGTCCGGTTTGGGCCGTGCCAGCTCTTCGGCCACCAGCACATGTTCAAAGTGCTGGCCAAGGCCCATGGCGTTCAGCATGTGCTCGGCGTTCAGCCGCGGTGCGTTGGTCACCACACACATGCCGATGTCATGGGCCTGGGCATGCTCCAGCAGGCGCAACAGGCCCGGCATCGGTTCAAGCGACGGCGACATCGCGCGAAACAGCGCTTCCTTGCGGTCGGCCAACGCCTGGCACTGTTCGACACTGGCGCCGCTGAACAGCTCGGCGAACAGCTCGCCGTTGGCGCGGCCGCTGACCTGGGCATCGAACTGCGCCTGGCTCAGCTCGCGGCCGTCGTGTTCACGCAGCAGTTGGCGAAAGGCCTGCAGGTGCAGGGTGTCAGTGTCGGTGAGGGTACCGTCAAGGTCGAACAGCAGGGCGGTCAGCATGGGATATCCAGATGAAAAAACACAAGCCAGGGGATCATAACCAAAGCTGACGACGAAGGGGGCTGTTCAGCGTGCTCCGAAAAGAGTACAAATGTGCTCCATGGACACTCTTACCCCCAAACGCCGCGCCATTTTCGAATTCATCCGTGAGCGCATTGCCGAGCATGGTCAGCCGCCGAGCCTGGCCGATATCGCCACGCGCTTCGGTTTTGCCTCGCGCAGCGTTGCGCGCAAGCACATCACCGCCCTGTGCCAGGCCGGTTACATCGATGTCACGCCAAACCAGGCCCGGGGCATACGCCTGGCCGAACCGCTGCGCCGGCCGGAAATCCTCGAAATACCCGTGCTGGGCCAGGTGGCGGCGGGTGCCCCCATCGGCCCGGACCTGGACATCCACGAGCAGTTGCTGCTCGACCCCAGCCTGTTCCGCCGTACCCCCGACTACCTGCTGAAGGTGCGGGGCGACTCGATGATCGACGACGGCATCTTTGACGGTGACCTGGTCGGCATCCTGCAACAGGCCGACGCCCGCGACGGGCAAATCGTGGTTGCGCGCCTGGACGGCGAAGTGACCATCAAGCGCCTGCAACGCCAAGGCGGCACTTACCGGCTGTTGCCACGCAACCCGGCCTATGCGCCGATCGATGTGCAGCCCGAACAGGACTTTTTCATCGAAGGCGTGTTCTGCGGCTTGCTGAGGCGCGACTGATGGGCGCCGTGGTCGACCTCGACAGGCTGCTGGAGCAGCGCCGGGTATGGCGCGGCCGGCAGGCCCAGGCGCGGCCACTCGGGCTGCAGCCCACCGGCCATGCGGCCCTCGACGAACGTTTGCCGGAAGGTGGCTGGCCGGCGGCAGCACTGAGCGAGCTGTTGCTGGCCAACCCCGGCTGTGGCGAATTGCAGTTGCTGTGGCCAACCCTGGCCCGGCTGAGTGCAGAAGCCAGCAGAGTGGTGCTGGTGGCTCCACCCTTCATCCCTTTTGCACCGGCCTGGCAGGCAGCGGGGGTGGACCTGCGCTGGCTGGTACAGGTGGATGCCGAGCCTGCCGATGCCCTGTGGGCTGCCGAACAGTGCCTGCGCTCGGGCAGTTGCGCGGCGGTGCTGTGCTGGCCGGAACGTGCCGATGACCGCGCCCTGCGGCGCTTGCAGGTAGCGGCCGAAACCGGGCAGGCACTGGCGTTCGCCTGCAGGCCGCAGCAGGCGTCGCACAACCCTTCACCCGCAGCGCTGCGCATTGCAGTCGACACACGCCCGGCGCAATGGCGCGTGCTGAAAAGCCGGGGTGGCATGCCTCCAGCGTTGCCAATACCCTGCCCGGGGCGGGGCTGATGCACCATGCTCTGGGCCTGCATCCTGCTCCCGCAGCTTGCGCTGGACACCGTCCTGCGTGAGCGTGACGACCCTGACACGCCTTTGGTGCTGATTGGCGGGCCGACCCAGCGTCGCCTGTTGCAGGCAGTCAACCCGGCGGCCGCTGCACTTGGCCTGCGGGCCGGGCAAACCCTGACCGCAGCGCGTGCCCTGGCCGATGGCTTTACCTGTGTCGAAGCCGACCCCAAACGCATCGATCAGGTGCAACAGCTGCTGGCGGCCTGGGCCTACCGCTTCAGTGCCCAGGTCAGCCTGCATTACCCACGGGCGCTGCTGCTGGAAGTGGGCTCCAGCCTGCAACTGTTCGGGCCCTGGCCTTTGTTCGAGGCGCGTCTGCGTCAGGAATTGGCAGAACTCGGCCTGCGCCAACGCATTGTCCTGGCCAGCAACCCGGTGGCTGCTCGCATGCTCGCCAATGGCCACGATGGCCTGGCCGTGGGCGATGTCGACGCCACCCGAGCGGCGCTGCTTGGCATGCCCATCACGCGCGTCGGCCTGCCGGCAGAGGCGGCCGAAGCGTTTGCCCGCATGGGCTTGCACCAGCTGGGCCAGGTATTGGCCTTGCCGCGCGATACCTTGGCCAGGCGCTTTGCGGCCCAGGTGCAGCTGCACCTCGACCAGTTGCTCGGCCTGCGCAACCTGGGGCTGGACTTCTACCAGCCACCGGACCGTTTCGAAACCCGGCTGGAACTCAATTTCGACGTCGAGTCGCACCAGGCGCTGTTGTTCCCGCTGCGGCGCATGCTCAACGACCTTGCTGCATTTCTGGCCGGGCGAGACTGTGGCGTGCAGCGCTTCCGCCTGCATCTGGAGCACGCCGAGGGGCCGGATACCCTGCTCAAGGTGGGCCTGCTGGCGGCCGAACGCGATGCTGCGATGCTGTTCGAGCTGGCCCGTGCGCGCCTTGAGCCGCTGTGCATACCCGCACCGGTGCGCAACCTGCGGCTGGTTGCCGAAGACTTGCCACCCTTCGTGCCACAGCATCAGGCGTTGTTCGACCCGCGGGCGCAACAGGCGCAACCCTGGGCGCAATTGCGCGAGCGGCTGCGCGCCCGGCTGGGGGATGAGGCCGTCAAGGGGCTTGGTGCAGCCGCCGATCACCGCCCCGAATGCGCCTGGCAGTTGGCGGAGCAGGGGGCCCAAGGCAACATGCCCGTTGCACCGGGCAGCCGCCCGGGGTGGCTGTTGTCGGCACCGATCGCGCTGGATGACGCCGCCTACCAGGTGCAGGGCTACGCCGAACGCATCGAATCAGGTTGGTGGGATGGCGGCGATGTGCGTCGCGACTACTACCGCATCGAAACCCGTGACGGCCTGCGCGGCTGGGCCTACCGCGACCTGAGCCAGGCCGGTCCGCTTTGGCTGCAGGGGTGGTTCGCATGAACACCCCGGGTTATGCCGAGCTGCATTGCCTTTCCAACTTCAGCTTCCAGCGCGGTGCATCGAGCGCCGACGAGCTGTTCCGGCGTGCGCGCGAGCAGGGCTACCAGGCCTTGGCAATCACTGACGAATGTACGTTGGCCGGTATCGTGCGCGCCTGGCAGGCAGCCAAGGTGCACCAGTTGCGGCTGATCGTTGGCAGCGAGGTGCAATTGTGCGACGGGCCCAAGCTGGTGCTGCTGGTCGAGAACCTGACCGGCTACCAGAACCTGTGCGCCCTGATCACCCGTGCCCGGCGGCGGGCAGAGAAGGGGGCGTACCAGCTGTTTCGTGAGGACCTGTTGCTGCACCACCAAGGCCTGCTGGCCCTGTGGGTGGCCGCTGACAGTGGCGATACCGCTACCGGCGCGTGGCTGCGCAGTGTGTTCGCTGAGCGCCTGTGGCTGGCCGTGCACCTGCACCGGGGCAGTGACGATGCCATGCGCCTGCAACGGTTGCGGGCGCTGGCGGCTGATGTAGGCATTCGCACCGTGGCCTGTGGCGACGTGCACATGCACGTGCGTGGCCGCCGTGCCTTGCAGGACTGCATGACCGCCATCCGCCAGCATTGTCAGGTGAGCGAGGCCGGGCGCTTTCTGTTTGCCAATGGTGAACGGCACCTGCGCAGCCAGGCGCAACTGGCCGAGCTGTATCCGCTCGACCTGCTGGCCGAGACCCTGGTCATTGCCCGGCGCTGCCAGTTTGACCTGAGCGAACTGAGCTACCAGTACCCACGCGAACTGGTGCCCGAGGGGCATACCCCGGCAAGCTGGCTGCGCGAATTGTGCGAGCAAGGCATGCCGCTGCGCTGGCCAGGCGGGCCCAGTGGCAAGGTGCGGGATGTGCTTGCCAAGGAGCTGGGGCTGATCGAAGAGCTGGGCTACGAAAGCTACTTCCTGACGGTGCACGACATTGTCGCCTTCGCCCGCAGCCAGCGCATCCTATGCCAGGGCCGGGGGTCGGCAGCCAACTCGGTGGTGTGCTTCGTGCTGGGCATCACCGAGCTTGACCCCATGAAACACCACCTGCTGTTCGAGCGCTTCCTGTCGCGCGAGCGCAACGAGCCGCCGGACATCGACGTGGACTTCGAACACGATCGGCGCGAGGAGGTGATCCAGTATGTTTTCCGTCGCTATGGCCGGCACCGGGCGGCGCTCACTGCGGTAGTCAACACCTACCATGCCGCCGGTGCGGTGCGGGATGTGGCGCGGGTGCTGGGGCTACCCGCCGACCAGGTGGATGCCCTGGCCAAATGTTGTGGCCGCTGGAGCGATCGCATACCCGATGACCAGCGCCTGGCCGAAGCCGGTTTCGAAGCGGGCAGCCCTTCGCTGCGGCGGGTGCTGGTGCTGGCCGGCGAACTGATCGGCTTCCCTCGGCACCTGTCACAGCACCCGGGCGGTTTTGTCATCTCCCAGCAACCGCTCGACCAGCTGGTGCCGGTGGAGAATGCCGCGATGCCGGAGCGCACGGTGATCCAGTGGGACAAGGATGACCTGGACATGGTCGGCCTGCTCAAGGTCGACGTACTGGCGTTGGGCATGCTCAGCGCCTTGCGCCGCTGCTTCGACCTGCTGCAACACCACCGTGGCCGGCACCTGACCCTGGCGACCATCCCCAGCGAAGATCCGGCCACCTACGCCATGATCAGCCGTGCCGAGACCATGGGCGTGTTCCAGATCGAGTCACGCGCGCAAATGGCCATGTTGCCGCGGCTGCGGCCCCAAAAGTTCTACGACCTGGTCATCGAGGTCGCCATCGTCCGCCCCGGGCCGATCCAGGGTGACATGGTGCACCCGTACCTGCGCCGGCGCCTGAAGCAGGAACCGGTGACGTATCCGTCGCCGCAACTGAAGGAAGTGTTCGAACGTACCTTGGGCGTGCCGCTGTTCCAGGAGCAGGTGATGGAACTGGCGATGGTCGCGGCCGACTATACCCCGGGCGAGGCCGACCAGTTGCGCCGCAGCATGGCAGCCTGGAAGCGCCACGGCGGCCTGGAGCCGCATCGCGAACGGCTGGTGCAGGGCATGTTGCGCAATGGTTACACGCTGGCGTTTGCCGAACGCATCTTCGAGCAGATCAAGGGGTTTGGCAGTTATGGGTTCCCTGAGTCCCATGCGGCCAGCTTTGCCTTGCTGTGCTATGCCAGCAGTTGGCTGAAGTGCCATGAGCCGGCGATTTTCACCTGTGCGTTGGTCAACAGTTGGCCGATGGGCTTCTACAGCCCTGATCAACTGCTGCAAGAGGCTCGCCGCCAAGGTATCGAGGTACGGCCGGTTGATGTCTGCCACAGCGACTGGGACTGCACCCTGGAGCCTGATGCTGAAGGCACCCTGGCCATTCGCATGGGCCTGCGGCTGGTGCGTGGCCTGGCCGAAGCCGATGCCTGGCGCGTGCAGCAGGCGAGGGCGCAGCGGCCGTGGCGCAACGTCGAAGACCTGTGCCTGCGCGCCGGCCTGGACGCTCGGGCCCGTGCCCGCCTGGCTGATGGCGGGGCGCTGCGCGCCTTGGCCAGCGATCGGCATCAGGCGCGCTGGCAGGTGGCGGCGGTGCAGCCGCAGCTGCCGTTGTTCGCTGATGTGCAGGCCTTGCCTGAAGAAACGGTGCAATTGCCCGTGCCAACCGTGGGCGAGGACCTGATGGCCGATTATCAAACCCTCGGCACTACGCTTGGCCCACATCCACTGGCCCTGTTGCGCGCTCGTCTGAGGGCACTGGGGTGTCGCAGCTCCAGTGAATTACAGGGTGTGGAGCATGGCGACAACATTGCTGTGGCCGGGCTGGTGGTGGGCCGGCAACGGCCTCAAACCGCCAGCGGTGTGACCTTCGTTACCCTGGAGGACGAACATGGCATGGTCAACGTGGTGGTGTGGCGTGCGCTGGCCGAACGGCAGCGGCGGGCGCTGGTGGGTTCGCAGTTGCTCAAGGTCAGTGGGCGGCTGGAGCAGGAGAATGGGGTGCGGCACCTGATTGCGCGGCGGTTGGAGGATGTGAGTCCGCTGTTGCAAGGGCTGGATGTGCGCAGTCGGGATTTCCATTGAAACCCCAACGCTCGGTACTTGCGCGGTTCCTTGTGGGAGCGGGCGAGCCCGCGAAGCAGCCACCGCGTTGCAGGGCACCGGCCTTGCCGGTGTTCGCGGGCATGCCCTTTCCACATTGATCGCCTGCAACCTTGAGCCTGCCCCAACCATTCATCGGCCACGGTGCGTTATACCTTGGTCGACGGCCACGTTTGCCACGAGGCTTAAGCAACCCCTGTGGGAGCGGCCTTGCGT
>NZ_JBICMK010000104.1:0-7513 GCF_043106315.1 Pseudomonas sp. FYR_5
GTTGCCGCCGCTACCGTATTCGCGGGTAAACCCGCTCCTACACCAGATTGGTGGTAGACACATGTCGGGGGGGGACTCATTCCGTTGTGCGCGGTGGGCTGCGACGCAGCCCCAACAGGTGCAGTGAAATACCTCACCCCGCCACCCGCACCACCCCCAGGTCAATCCCCAGATGCACCAGTTCGGCATGCGAACTGACCTGCAACTTGCTCTTGAGCAAGGTCAGGTGGTTGGACACGGTCTTGGCACTGATACACAACTGCTCGGCAATCACCCGCGCCGGGGTACCCTTGGCCAGCATCGTGAATATCTCCAGTTCGCGCTGGGTCATGCGCTGCAACCGCGGGTCACTGGTACTTTGCTGTGACAGGCAAGCCAGCTGGGTGGCCAGGGGCTGCTCGATGTAGGCATGCCCGGCCAACACCCGCTGCACCGCCTCGATCAGCACCTCGGGCGCCGAGTTCTTGGTCAGGTAGCCCGAAGCCCCCGCATCCAGTGCCTGGCGCACCAGCGGCAGCTCGTCGTGCATGCTGAAAAACAGCACCCGCAACTGCGGCAGGCGCTGGCGCAGGCGGCGGGTGGTTTCCAGGCCACTGATACCGGGCAGGCCAAAGTCCATGATCACCAGGTTGGGCACCTGCTCCTGGACCCTGGCCAGCGCCTCTTCACCACTGGCGGCCTCACGTACCTGCACCAATGGCAGCACCGCCCGCAGCAAGCTGGCGTAGCCCTGGCGGACCACGGCGTGGTCATCGACCAACACGATATTCATCACACCTCCTCGGGAATGTTAAGGGCCAGCGCCCAGCCACCCCCCGGGCGGCTGAAAATGCGTAACTCGCCCCCAAGGCTGCGGGCGCGCTCGGCCATCGAGTGCAGGCCTACCCCTGGGCGCTGGGGCTGGTGGGCGCCGCAGCCGTTGTCGCGAATGAACAGGCGCAAGCCCTTGGTACTGCGCTGCAGGCGTACCCGCACCTGGCTGGCACCGGCATGCCGGGCGACGTTGGTCAGCGCCTCCTGCAACAAGCGGTACAAATGCGTTCGGCTCGGCCCAGTCAGCGCCGGCAAGTGCTCGCCAACCCGCAGCCGGCATTCGATACCCTGGCTGGCCTGCCACTGGCTCACCAACAGCCCGAAGGCCTCGGCCAGCGGCATGTAGTGCAGCGCCACCGGATACAAGTTGTGCACCAGCGCGCGAAAACCTTGCTGCAGGCGCTCGCAGTTGAGTTCAAGGGCCTGCGCCGTCTGCGTCACCACTTCTGGCTGTTCGGCCACCATACGCAGCAGGCATAGCTGGGCACGCATGCCTGCCAGGTATTGCCCCAGATCATCGTGCAGGGTCTGCGCCAGCTGGGTACGTTCCTGCTCCTGCACCGCCAGCAGGGCCTGGGTCAGCTGGGCATTGTCGGCCTGGGCCTGCTCCAGGGCTGCGGCCATGCGGTTGAAGTGTTTCGCCAACTGGCGCGCTTCCGGCAGGCCGGCTTCGCGCAGGCGTGCCGTCAATTGCCCGCCCGAGACCTGGTGCAAGGCGCCCAGCAGCTCATCCAGCAGGTTCATGGCCCGCCGTACCGCCCAGCGGATGGTCAACAGGCTAAGCAACAATGCCAGGCCACACACGCCAAGCAGTTGCTGCAGGGAGTCCCAGACTTCATCGATTTCATCCCGCGCATCCACGGCAATCAACACACGACGGCCATCACTCAAGTCCAGCAGCCGGCTGCTGTGGTAGCGCTCGCCGAACAACTGGCGGCCGAGCCAGGCATCCATACCAGCCTCTTGCGGCAGCCTTGGCACCTCACCCGCTGCCAGCCAATGCACCCGCACATGGCGCAGGCTCTTGGTCAAACCGGGCTGCAGGTTTACCGGGTCGCGTTCGGCGGTGTCGCCCAGGTACGCCACCACCGCTTCGGCTGACTGCAACTCACGCTCGACGTCAGCCACCGCCTGGTGCAACAGCACCCCGGCACAAGCCAGTGTCACCAAGGCGAAGCATAACGTGACCCAGAGGTTGACTCGCCACAGGGCCGACAAGTTGACAAGGCGCACAAGCGGTTCTCCTCAGGCCGTTGTGGACCATCGTAAAACTGCGGCCCCCGCACTGAATTACTACCTTGGTACCGGCCGAGCGCTACTTTCTGCATATTTCCCCCTCCCGGCGGGCTTCCTATGCTGGCGCCATCTGCCGTGGAGTGTGTTATGCGCCAGCCTGCCCACCTTGCCTTGACCTGCCTGCTGGCCTTGGCCGCAACGCTGGCTGCCCCCCTGGCGCCCGCCGCTCAGGGCCAGGCCGCAGCCCCGCTGCACATACGCATCGGCTACCTGGGCTATCGCCCCGCCGCTGGCCCGCTGCTGTCCAACGTCATCCCCGAACCCGGCGATGCCGGGCTACAAGGTGCCGAACTGGCCATTGCCGACAGCAACAGCACCGGACGTTTCCTGAAGCAGCAATTTCAGCTGACCAGCGCCAACGTCGACAGCCCCGAGGCCCTGCTGCAAGCCGCCAGGGCCCAGCATGAACAAGGCCTGCGCCTGTTCGTGGTGAATGCCCCGGCCGCCAGCCTGCGCGCGCTGTCTACCGCCCTGCCCGACAGCCTGTTGTTCAACGCCGGCAGCCCCGACGACAGCCTGCGCAGCAGCCAGTGCCTGGGCAATGTCCTGCACAGCCTGCCGAGCCGGGCCATGCTGGCCGATGCCTTGGCGCAGTTCCTGGTACTGCGCAAATGGCAACGGGCACTGCTGGTGGTCGGCCAGACCCCGGACGACCAGGCGTACGCCGCTGCCCTGCGCCGGTCGGTGAAGCGTTTTGGCGTGCAACTGGTTGCGGAAAAAACCTGGACCTTCGACAACGACCAGCGCCGCAGCGCCCAGGCCGAGATGCCGTTGTTCACCCAGACTGCCGAATACGACGTGGTGCTGGTGGCCGACGAGCGCGGTGACTTCGGCGAGTACCTGCCTTACCAGACGTGGTATCCGCGCCCGGTGGCCGGTACCCAGGGCCTGACCCCCACGGGCTGGCACAAGACGGTGGAAACCTTCGGGGCGGCGCAGTTGCAAAAACGCTTCGAGGCCCAGGCCGGGCGCTGGATGAATGACCGTGACTTCGCCGCCTGGATGGCTGTACGCAGTGTCGCCAGTGCGGCCAGCAAGCTGCGCCTGGCCGAACCTCGCGCGGTTCAGCAACTGCTGCTCAGCGAGCAGTTGCCGCTGGACGGCTTCAAGGGGCGCAAGCTCAGCTACCGCCCGTGGAACGGCGAACTGCGCCAGCCGATCCCGTTGGTTCAGCCCCGCGCCCTGGTCAGCACCTCGCCGCAGGAGGGCTTCCTGCATCCCTTCAACGAAATGGACAGCCTGGGCTATGACAAGCCCGAAGTGACGTGTAGCTACCCCTGACCCGACAACCACAACAATAAGGAATCCGCCATGCGCCGCCCCCTCTTCCACCGGGCCCTGATTTACCCCAGCCTGCTGTCGGGCGCCCTGGCGCTGGCCAGCAGTCACGCCATGGCTGCCACCGCCTGGGTCTCCAACGAGAAGGACAACAGCCTCAGCCTGATCGACATGCAAACGCTGGAAGTCACCGAAACCCTGCCGGTGGGCCAGCGCCCGCGTGGCTTGCTGCTGTCGCACGACAGCAAGCTGCTGTATATCTGCGCCAGCGATTCGGACCGGGTGCAGGTGATGGACGTGGCCACCCGCAAGATCATCAAGGAGCTGCCTTCCGGCAAGGACCCCGAGCAGTTCGCCCTGCACCCCAACGACCGCTGGCTGTATGTATCAAACGAGGACGATGCGCTGGTGACGGTGATCGACACCGTCACCGACAAGGTACTCGGGCAGATCGACGTTGGCATCGAACCCGAAGGCATGGCGGTCAGCCCTGACGGCAAGTGGGCGGTCAACACCAGCGAAACCACCAACATGCTGCACTGGATCGACACCAGCACCCAGACCCTGGCCGACAGCACGCTGGTCGACCAGCGCCCGCGCTTCGTCGAGTTCAGCAAAGACGGTTCGCACCTGTGGGCCTCGGCAGAGATCGGCGGCACGGTGACCATACTCGACGTGGCCACGCGCCAGGTGCTGAAAACCCTGAACTTCCAGATCAAGGGCGTGCACCCGGACAAAGTCCAGCCAGTGGGCATCAAGCTCAGCGCCGATGGCAAGTACGCCTTCGTCGCCTTGGGCCCGGCCAACCATGTGGCGGTAGTCGATGCCAAGACCTTTGATGTGCTCGACTACCTGCTGGTCGGGCGGCGGGTCTGGCAGTTGGCATTCACCCCGGACCAGCGCCAGTTGCTGGCCACCAACGGTGTCAGCGGTGACGTTTCGGTCATTGATGCAAAGAACCTCAAAGTGCTCAAGTCGGTGAAGGTCGGGCGCTACCCCTGGGGTGTGGTGGTGACACCATGAACGCCCTCGATGTCAGTGACGTGAGCTTTGCCTATGGCCAGCGCGAGGCACTCAGGCAGGTCGGTTTCAGCCTGGCACCCGGGCGCTTCGCCGCATTGCTGGGCCCCAATGGTGCCGGCAAGTCGACCCTGATCGCCCTGCTCACCCGCCTGTACGACCTGCAGCATGGCGACATCCGCGTGTGCGGCTGCTCGCTACGCAACGCTGCACGCCCGGCCTTGCGCCAGCTGGGCGTGGTGTTTCAGCAAAGCACCCTGGACCTGGACCTGAGCGTTGAACAGAACCTGCGTTACCACGCCGCCTTGCATGGCCTGTCGCGGCGCCAGAGCAACCTGCGGGTCGAAGCCGAACTGGCCCGCCAAGGCCTTGGTGAACGCCGGCGCGATCGTGTGCGTGAGCTGAACATCGGCCATCGGCGGCGGGTGGAAATTGCCCGCGCGCTGCTGCACGAACCGCGCCTGCTGCTGCTGGACGAAGCCAGCGTCGGCCTCGATCCGGCCAGCCGCCTGGCGCTTAACCAGCACCTGCGCCGGCTGTGCCGCGAGCAGCAGCTCAGTGTGCTGTGGGCCACTCACCTGCTGGACGAAGTGCAGCCCAGCGATGACCTGTTGATTCTGCATCAGGGGCGCCTGGTGGCCAGTGGCACCGCCGATGCGCTGAGCCTTGAGCACGGTGGTGACCTCGATCACGCCTTTGCCCGCCTGACCAACGCCCCCTCAGGAGCCAACGCCCGATGAACGCTTACTGGCAATGTTTCAACGGCATCATGCTGCGCGAATGGCTGCGCTTCGTGCTGCAGCGTACACGCCTGCTCAGCGCGCTGGTGCGCCCGCTGCTGTGGTTGCTGGTATTCGCTGCCGGCTTTCGCGCAGCGCTGGGCATTGCCATCATCGAGCCCTACGACACCTACATCCCCTACGAGGTGTACATCATCCCCGGCCTGGCCTGCATGATTCTGCTGTTCAACGGCATGCAGGGCTCACTGTCGATGGTTTACGACCGCGAGATGGGCAGCATGCGCGTGTTGCTGACCAGCCCGCTGCCACGCCCGTTCCTGCTGGGCAGCAAACTGCTGGCAACTTCATTGATTTCCCTGCTGCAAGTCTATGCCTTCCTCGCCATCGCCTGGTTATACGGGGTACAGCCACCGGCTGCGGGCTTGCTGATGGCCCTGCCGGCATTGCTACTGGTGGCCTTCATGCTCAGTGCCCTGGGGCTATTGCTGTCGAACGCCATCCGCCAGCTGGAGAACTTCGCCGGGGTGATGAACTTCGTGATCTTCCCGCTGTTCTTCCTGTCTTCGGCGTTGTACCCGCTGTGGAAAATGCGCGAGGCCAGTCAGTGGTTGTACTGGCTGTGTGCTGTGAATCCGTTCACCCATGCCGTAGAGCTGGTGCGGTTTGCGCTTTATGAGCGGCTGAATATGCTGGCGCTGGCGGTGTGCCTGGGCTTGACCGCATTGTTCACCCTGCTGGCGATCCTCACCTTCAACCCTCAGCATGCAGCGCTGCGCAAGCCGCGCTGAAAACCTGGCGTGCAACGCGTGTGGGAGCGGCCTTGTGTCGCGATTGGGCCGCAAAGCGGCCCCAGCAATCTATGCATGATGCCGAGATCCTGGGGCCGCTGCGCGGCCCTTTCGCGACGCAAGGCCGCTCCCACAGGGATCGCGCCAGCTTTCAGAAATTGAGCAAGACAGTTGCTCCCTAGGGCGTCTCCATGCCTTCAGGCGCCCGGCCATCTACTACTTTAGTACTGCATTTACTGTCTATCGTCGCATTCACAAAGCACCGCCACTGGCATGTAATGAGTCCATAACAAAAAGGGAAAACCTCCATGCCACGTGCCCTGCCCCGGCTGCCACGCCCCTTGCTGGCGGTACTTTCGCTGAGCCTGACGCTAGGTATCGCCCAGGCTGACACGGCGCCGCTGTTCTCCGCCGACGGCTATCGCACCACGCACTACCGCAGCCCGACCCCGCAACAGGTCGAAGGCGGCCAGGTCGTCGACACCGCCACATTGCAAAGCCTGCTGGGCCAGACGCCCCGGCCGGTGCTGATCGACGTCTATCGCCGTCAATGGCTGCAAGGTCGCTTCATCGAAGACGAACCGCACAGCAACCTCCCCGGCAGCCTGTGGCTGGCCAACACCGGCGACGGCGCACTGAGCCCGGCATGGCAGGACTACTTCGTGCGCAACCTGCAAAAAGCCACGGCCGGGCACCCGGACCAACCACTGGTCTTTTACTGCCGCTCCGATTGCTGGTTAAGCTGGAACGCGGTAAAACGCGCGAAAGCCTTGGGCTATAACAACCTGTATTGGTACCGCGACGGCCTGGATGCCTGGCAGCAAGCCAACCTGCCATTGCAGCCGGCACAACCGGTGCCGTTCCCCTGAAATGCCTGCGTAGGCGTGCCCCGCTCCATCCAATAAAAACAAGGTGAAAAGGCCATGTACAAAATTCTGATTGCCGACGATCACCCCCTGTTTCGCGAAGCCATCCACAATGTCATCAGCGATGGTTTCCAGGGCAGCGAGGTCATGGAGACCGCCGACCTTGAAAGCGCCCTGGCCCTGACCCAGGCGCATGACGACCTCGACCTGATCCTGCTCGACCTGAACATGCCCGGCATGCACGGCCTCAATGGCTTGATCACCTTGCGCAACGAGGCACCGACCACGCCGGTGGTCATCGTTTCGGCCGAGCAGGAAAAGCAGATCGTGCTGCAGGCCATTACCTACGGTGCCGTGGGCTTCATCACCAAATCGTCGCCACGTTCACAGATGATCGAAGCGATCGAGCAGATCCTCAATGGCAATGTCTACCTGCCGCCAGACATCATCCGCGCGCAGAAAAGCAGTACCAGCCGGCGCCATAACGATACCCCGAGCTTCCCGCCGGAAATGCTCCAGGCCCTGACCCGCAAGCAACTGCTGGTGCTCGAGCGCATGACCAAAGGCGAATCGAACAAGCAGATCGCCTACACGCTGGACATCGCCGAAACCACCGTCAAGGCCCACGTTTCGGCGATCTTGCGCAAGCTCAATGTGCACAACCGGGTACAAGCCATCCTCAGTGCTGGCGATATCGATTTTGCTGATTATC
>NZ_JBICMK010000105.1:0-76695 GCF_043106315.1 Pseudomonas sp. FYR_5
GTTTATTTTGAAGTTTTTTGCGAGAAACTCGTTTAGCTTCAAACACTTGGCTCGCTGCGATCTCTCGTAGCGGGAGGCGAATCATACAGCACTTAGAAGCACTGTCAACCACCTTTTCAACCGCTTTCGATCATTTGATCGTAGCCCTTACAGCACCTTCAGAATTGTCTAACTCATTGAATTTCAAGGAGTTTGTCGTTCCGTTGTCGCTGGAAGTGGGGCGCATTATAAGGGGATTCAAGAGGGCGTCAACCTTTAATTTCAAGAAAGTGAAATATAAGGGGAAAAGACCGTATCGGGGCTACCAGTGTTCGCCACAACAGTTTCAGCGCCTGTGAGACCGAGCGCCGCCCGCGCGGCGCTCGGTCTCACAGGCGATGAATGTCTCGAGCCGGACGCGGGCGGCGCTCGATCTCACAGACACCAGAGAAACAAAGGCGGGCCCCTCTACTGCCATTGCTATCTCAAGACAGGCCCTTGGCAGCCCCGCCCCACTCTCAAACCGCCCGACCCTGCTTCCTGGCAACCCTGGGAAGCACCCGCGCAACAGCAGGAATCCGCAACACCATCAACACAGCCCCTATAGACGCATAGATCGCCCACTCCCGAAGGTCCGAGCGCACGATCCACAGGAAATGCAGCAAGCCCAACCCAAGCACCGCATACACCAACCTGTGCAGCTTCTTCCACCGCGCCCCAAGCCGCCGCTGGCTGTACCGGTTAGAGGTAACCGCCAACGCCAGCAAACCCAGGAACCCCAGCGCTCCCACAATAATGTATGGCCGCTTGCTCAGTTCCACCGCCAACTGCCCCCAATCCAGCCCCAGAATGAAAAACAGGTAAGCCAGGATGTGCAGCACTATATAGGCGAACACCCACAACCCCAGCTGCCGGCGAACCACAATCCAGCCAGACCAGCCCGTCAGCTTCTGCAGTGGGGTCATGCTCAAGGTCACCAGCAAGAAGGTAAGCGCCCCAAGCCCAAGGCGGTCCATCATGATCTTCCCGGGATCAGGCCCCAGCAGGTTCATCGCCGCTTCATATAGCCACCACACCGGAAACAGGCAGCCCACGACAAAGATGGCCAAGCGAAACCAGGGGTAACGCATCAGTAGTTCTTCCGCAGATCGAGCCCGGTATACAGCGACGCCACTTCATCAGCGTAGCCATTGAACATCTGTGTCTCCCGCACGTTGGGGCTGAACAACCCGCTGGGCAAGCGACGTTCGCGCGCCTGACTCCAGCGCGGGTGGTCGACTGTCGGATTCACATTGGCATAGAAACCATATTCATCCGGCGCCAGCCCTTCCCAGGTAGTACCAGGCTGCTCCGCTACCAGGCTGATGTGCACAATCGACTTGATGCTCTTGAAGCCATACTTCCAAGGCACCACCAGACGCAACGGCGCGCCGTTCTGATTGGGCAGCTCCCGGCCGTACATACCCACCGCGAGAATTGCCAGCGGGTGCATCGCCTCATCCAGGCGCAACCCTTCTCTATAAGGCCAGTCGATCAAGGCAAATCCTGACCGCTGCCCGGGCATATGCTGAGGATCCTTCAGCGTTTCGAAACGCACATAACGCGCCCTCGAGGTCGGCTCGACCTGCTTGAGCACCTGAGCCAAAGGGAACCCCAGCCACGGAATGACCATCGACCACGCCTCTACGCAGCGCAGCCGATAGATCCGCTCCTCAAGCTGATAGGGTTTGACGAAGTCCTCCAGAGCATAGCGTCCGGGTTTGCCAACCTCACCGTCCACCACAATGGACCACGGCTCGGTCTTCAGGCTGTCGCCATTGGCCGCCGGGTCTCCCTTGTCGGGCCCGAACTCGTAAAAGTTGTTGTAGTGGGTGGCATCCTTGAACGGCGTGATCGCCTCGTCCTTCACCGTCACCGCTTGCCAGCGCGTGGCGGAGAGCTTGTCAGTGAACCAGGCCGGCGCGGCCCCAGCCTGCACATCGGCATAACGCGACACTTGCGCCGCGCCCACCCCACCCGGTAATGCGCCTAGCGCCAAGCCAGCCAATGAGCCGCCCAGCAGGGTGCGACGGGAAAGGTAAATGCTTTCGGGGGTGATCTCCGACGCCTTGCACTCGGAAGACCTGGGAAGCTTGATAAGCATGAACGGCTCCATAGCACTGAGTAACGGATGTACCAGTAAGACTATGGAGCCGCGAGGTTATTCCAGCGTTAAGTGATTTTCACACTTTGCGACGGCGCGCCTTCAGCAGGAACTGGATCGGCCCCGATGCTGCATAGGCAAGGAAGATCAGCAGAAGGATGCGTGGTGGGTCGCTGAATACGACGGCAAACACCAGCACCACCGCCAGGATCGCCACGAACGGCACGCGTCCCTTGAGGTCCAGCTCCTTGAAGCTGTTGTACTTGATGTTGCTGACCATCAGCATGCCAGCAGCAGCCACCAGCAGCGCCACCAGGAACGACAGCTTGGAGCCCTGGATGCCATAGTCGCTGAACGCCCATACGGTGCCCGCCACCACACCTGCGGCAGCCGGGCTGGCCAGGCCGATGAAGTAGCGCTTGTCGGCGGTACCGACCTGGGTATTGAAGCGCGCCAGGCGCAACGCGGCACCGGCCACATAGATGAATGCAACCATCCAGCCGACCTTGCCCATGTCACCCAGCGCCCAGCCGAAGGCCAGCAAAGCCGGGGCCACGCCGAAGGCGACCATATCCGACAGCGAGTCATACTCGGCACCGAAGGCACTCTGGGTGTTGGTCATACGCGCAACGCGGCCGTCCAGGCCGTCGAGCACCATGGCCACGAAGATGGCGATAGCGGCAAAAGCGAAGTACTTGCTCGCCTCGCGCGGGTCGCCGGCACTCAGGGCGCTCTGTGCGCTCATCGAGCTGATGATGGAATAGAAACCGGCAAACAGGTTGGCGGTGGTAAACAGGTTGGGCAGCAGGTAGATGCCGCGGTGGCGCACCTTGCGGCCTTCGGCGTCATGCCCTTCTTCAACGTGCTCATCGACAGGTAGCAGGCTTTCGGCGTCGGAGGGCTTGTTCGGCTCTTCGGGACGTTCGCTCATGGAGGGTACCTTGCAACAGGATGGAAAATGTTCGACACGGGCCCGCGAAACAGGTTCTGACAGCGAGCCACTGGTCTGCTTTATACCAGAAGCTGGATGCCAGAATGAAAAAACGCGGCCGAAGCCGCGTTTTTCATCTTTCGATAAGACTTAGTTCTTGGTCTTGTCGACGATTTTGTTAGCCGAGATCCACGGCATCATCGAACGCAGTTGCTCGCCGATGATTTCGATGCCGTGAGCGGCGTTGTTGCGACGCTTGGCGGTCATCGATGGGTAGTTGGTAGCACCTTCGGAGATGAACATCTTCGCGTACTCGCCGTCCTGGATGCGCTTCAGAGCATTGCGCATGGCCTTGCGGGATTCTTCGTTGATGACTTCCGGACCAGTCACGTACTCACCGTATTCGGCGTTGTTGGAGATCGAGTAGTTCATGTTGGCGATGCCGCCTTCGTACATGAGGTCTACGATCAACTTCAGCTCGTGCAGGCATTCGAAGTAGGCCATTTCCGGCGCGTAGCCAGCTTCGACCAGGGTCTCGAAACCGGCTTTGACCAGCTCGACGGTACCGCCACACAGAACAGCCTGCTCACCGAACAGGTCGGTTTCGGTTTCGTCCTTGAAGGTGGTTTCGATGATGCCGGTACGACCACCACCCACGCCCGAAGCGTAGGACAGTGCGACGTTCTTGGCGTTGCCGGAAGCGTCCTGGTAGATAGCGATCAGGTCAGGGATACCGCCGCCTTTGACGAACTCGGAGCGAACGGTGTGGCCCGGGGCTTTCGGCGCGATCATGATCACGTCGAGATCGGCACGCGGAACCACCTGGTTGTAGTGGATCGAGAAACCGTGAGAGAAGGCCAGGGTAGCGCCCTTCTTGATGTTCGGCTCGATTTCGTTCTTGTACAGCGTGCCCTGGAACTCGTCCGGGGTCAGGATCATGACCAGGTCAGCCGCAGCGACAGCGGTAGCAACATCAGCAACTTTCAGGCCGTGGGCTTCAGCCTTGGCAACGGTAGCCGAACCTTTACGCAGACCGACGGTAACGTCTACACCGGAGTCTTTCAGGTTGCACGCCTGAGCGTGACCCTGGGAGCCGTAACCGATGATGGCGACTTTCTTACCCTGGATGATGGAAAGGTCGCAGTCTTTATCGTAGAAAACTTTCATGAAAATACCCCTGGTTATATCTCGGCCCCTGCGGAGCCATCGCTAATTTTTAAATTTAGATGCTGAGCACTTTGTCGCCACGGGCAATGCCGGTAACGCCGCTGCGCACGGTTTCCAGAATCGATGCAGTGCCGATCGCCTGGATGAAGCTGTCCAGTTTGTCGCTGGTACCGCTCAGCTGCACGGTGTACACGCTGGCGGTCACGTCGACGATCTGGCCGCGGAAGATATCCGTGGTGCGCTTGATCTCGGCGCGCTGGGCACCGGTGGCCTTGACCTTGACCAGCATCAGTTCACGCTCGATATGAGCGCTTTCCGACAGGTCGACAAGCTTGACCACTTCGACCAGCTTGTTCAGGTTCTTGGTGATCTGTTCGATCACTTCGTCATGGCCAACGGTGGTCAGCGTCAGACGCGACAGGGTCGGGTCTTCGGTCGGCGCTACAGTCAGGCTTTCAATGTTGTAGTTGCGCTGGGAGAACAGGCCGACCACACGGGACAACGCACCGGGTTCGTTTTCCAGCAGCAGGGAAATGATGTGCCGCATATCAGGTACGCTCCGTCTTGCTCAGCCACATGTCACGCATCGAGCCATCCTTGATCTGCATCGGATAGACGTGCTCACTGCGGTCAACCGCGATGTCGATGAACACCAGACGGTCCTTCATCGCAAACGCTTCCTCCAGCTTCGGCTTGAGGTCTTTCAGGCTGGTAATGCGGATACCCACATGGCCATAGGCTTCGGCCAACTTGATGAAGTCAGGCAGCGACTCGACGTACGAGTGCGAATGACGACCGTTGTAGGCCATGTCCTGCCATTGGCGGACCATGCCCAACACACCGTTGTTCAGGTTGACGATCTTCACCGGCAGGCCGTATTGCATGCAGGTGGACAGCTCCTGGATGTTCATCTGGATGCTGCCTTCGCCGGTCACACAGGCCACGTCCTGATCCGGGAAGTTGAGCTTGATGCCCATCGCCGCCGGGAAGCCGAAGCCCATGGTGCCCAGGCCACCGGAGTTGATCCAGCGGTTTGGCTTGTTGAAGCGGTAGTACTGCGCGGCAAACATCTGGTGTTGGCCCACGTCGGAAGTGACGAAGGCATCGCCATTGGTCACTTCGCACAGTGTCTCGATGACTTTTTGCGGTTTGATGACGTTGCCATCGCCCTTGTCGTAAGGGAACAACTCGCCATTGCCACGCCATTCGTCAATCTGCTTCCACCAGGCATCCAGCGCCGCCTTGTCAGGCTGCTCGCCGATTTCCTTGAGGATGCCGAGCATTTCGCTGAGTACGCTGTCGACCGGGCCGACGATCGGCACGTCGGCCTTGATCATCTTCGAGATCGACGCCGGGTCGATGTCGATGTGGATGATCTTGGCATTCGGGCAGAACTTGGCCGGACCGTTTACAACGCGGTCGTCGAAACGCGCACCGACGGCAAAGATGACGTCGGCATTGTGCATGGCCATGTTGGCGGTGTAGCTGCCATGCATGCCAAGCATGCCGAGGAACTGGCGGTCGGTACCCGGGAAGCCACCCAGCCCCATCAGGGTATTGGTAACCGGCAGGTTCAGCGACTTGGCGATTTCAGTCAGGGCTTCGGAGCCACCGCCGAGGATCACGCCGCCACCGGAGTAGACGACCGGGCGCTTGGCAGCCAGAAGCATCTCGGCAGCCTTGCGGATCTGGCCGGAGTGACCGCGGACCGCCGGGCTGTAGGAGCGCAGCTTGACCTTTTTCGGGTAGACGTATTCGAACTTTTCAGCCGGGTTGGTCATGTCTTTTGGAATGTCGACCACGACTGGACCTGGGCGACCGGATTGCGCCAGGTAAAACGCTTTTTTCAGAATTTCAGGGATCTCGGTCGGGTTCTTGATCATGAAGCTGTGCTTCACGATCGGCCGCGAGATACCGATCATGTCGGTTTCCTGGAAGGCATCGGTGCCCACCATGGTGCTAGGCACCTGGCCGGACAGGATAACCATCGGAATCGAGTCCATGTAGGCGGTGGCAATGCCGGTAATGGCATTGGTCGCGCCAGGACCGGAGGTTACCAGCACCACACCGGCCTTGCCGGTGGCGCGAGCGTAGCCGTCCGCCATATGGGTTGCCGCCTGCTCATGACGAACCAGGATGTGTTCCACTTCCGGTTCTTTGAACAGTGCGTCGTAAACATGCAGGAGAGCACCACCAGGGTACCCGTAGATGTGCTTAACGCCTTCGTCACGCAAGAAGCGGACGACCATCTCAGCGCCAGATAAAAGCTCCACGTTGTTCACCTCTAAAACGCCAGAATACCGCCCTCACTGGACGGGTCTTAATAGGTTTACTGCCAAGCAGAGCATGAGCGAACGTCAGCACTGACTGAGCAAGTATTGGGAGATCCCCAGAGTGTTGCGGGGGTTTCCCACCCAGCGCGAGGTAACGCGTTGCGGGGTGTAACAGGTCGGCGCGGGTGTGCACCTCATGATCTGCTTAGCGGGTCTGCTTCTGGCAGTCCCTCTACAGCGGAAGTTGGATTCTTGTGATTCGGCGCCAACAAGTCAAGAAAAATTATTGCCAATTTTTCCCCAAGATGAATTCCTGCCACCACTAAAAATCGCTTCAGCAGCAGAATTAAGAAGATTTCCAATAAAAAGGGCCACAATCTGCGGCCCTAGAAGGAAAAACTGAAGAAATCAGGCGGAAGGAGCGATCAATTGATCAAAAGCTGCCAACAGGCGCCGTAGCTCACGACTTTGCTCCGGCCGGTCGGTAAACACGGTTTCGGCCATGACAAGGATGCTCGATGCATTGGGCAGCGGGTGACCCAGCTCGATGATGATCTTCATGCGGGGCAGGAAGATCCATTGCAGCCATTGCTCGAAACTAAGGGTATCCACGGCGAACGGCACCGTACTGGCCAGTGCCTCGTCGCTTGGCGGCTCGTCATCCCACCAGCCTTGCACCTGCAGTTCACGCTCGATCAATAGCAGGTGGTCGGCAATATCCAGAATGCGTTGCTCGATCATCACGAATTGACCCGCGCCTTTTGCCGGGCCAGCGCAGCGCCAGCGCTGTCACCCTGCTTTTCACGGGCCTGGGCGATCGTGTTCCATAGCTCAGCCTGCAGGCTTGGGCGGCCGCTGGCGTAGGTCAGGGCGCGGCGCGCCAACTGCTCTGCCTGCGCTGCATCACCTTGCGAGAGGCGCACCTGGGCCAGGCGATACAGCACCTGCGGCTCACGCGGAGCAATACGCTGGGCACGCTCCAGGCTCGAGGCGGCACCGTTGAAGTCGCCACTGCCCTGCTGCGTCTGCGCAGTGGTCAGCAATGCCAGCACCGGGCCGTCCAGTTGCTCGTCGGCCGACAGGCCACCGGCGGCAGCGCTGCGCGGAATACCGGTTGGCGCGCTGGCGCTTTGCGAAGTGCTGTTCATCGCGGCAATGTCGAAAGGCTCATCGGCAATCGGGTTGGGATTGGTGGTCATCGGTGCCGAGCTGACAGGGCCAGGAGTGATCGGCCCTGGAGTGATCGGTGCTGCGCCATTGTTAGCCGGGAACGTCTGGATGGCCGAAGCGCCTGCGCCCTGCGGGATCATCACGGTGACGCCGGAGTCCTCCGGCAGCGTTTGCGCCTGGGCGGTGCCGGTGTTATAGCCACCCGCCGAGCGGTTGGCCGTCACGCGTTCGCTGTTGGACACACGGGTGCTCGAATCGACCACCGGAATATTGCCACGCGGGACGCTGGAGCACCCCTGGAGCACAGCCAACGCCGTCACGGCAGGAAACAGCCACTTGTTCACGTCACACCTCATCAATGCAGCCTGTGCTTAATTCATCCAGCCCTTGACCCAGTCCATTACCGATTCGACTGGATCCTGCTCACCGCCACAGGTTGCGCCGGCCGGCGGCTCACTCCCGCGAATATACGGCATCTGCACCGCTCCCGGACAGCTGGCATCAGACCCATGGCCAGTGTACGGGTCGATCCAGGCCTGCACCACGTTGTCCGGTTGCGGCATGTCCAGCGGCAGCGGGTCGGCCTTCTTCATGAAGCTGGTCCACACCTGCAAGGCTCCGGTGGCGCCGGTAAAGGGTGTCTTGCCGTTATCGTCACGGCCCATCCACACCACGGCCAGCAGATCCTGACTGAAGCCGGAGAACCAGCTGTCCCGCGAGTCGTTACTGGTACCAGTCTTGCCCGCCAGGGTCAGCGAGCGTGGCAAGGTGTTGTACACCGAGCGCCCTGTACCTTCGCGCATTACGCGCTGCATGGCGTTCTGCACCAGGTAAATGGCACCCGGGTCGAAGGTTTGCTGGATCTGGAACGGGTAACGCTTGAGCGGCTCGCCCTCGGCGGTGAGCACGCTGCGGATACCGCGCATCGGCGTGTTGAAGCCGCCGTTGGCGATGGTCTGATACATGGTTGCCACCTGCATTGGCGACATGCCACCAGCCCCCAGCAACATGGCCGGGAACGCTGGCCAATCGACATTCACCCCCAACCGACCAATGGTCTTGATCACGTTCGGCACACCCACTTCCAGGCCGAGCTTGGCGGTCGACAGGTTGTACGAGTTGGCCAGCCCCTGGTACAGGTAGATAGTGCCGTGCGGGCGACGGTCATAGTTTTGCGGGCGCCAGACCTGGCCGTCAGCCCCCTTGACCGAAAATGGCTCGTCCTGCATCCAACTGGTCAGGGTGTACTTGCTTGGCTGCTCCAGCGCGGTCAGGTATACCGACGGCTTGACCAGCGAGCCGATCGGCCGCACAGCATCGATGGCCCGGTTGAAGCCGGCGAAGCCTGCCTGGCGGCTACCGATCAACGCCTGTACTTCACCGGTCTCAGGGTTGGTCACGACCATTGCCGCTTCCACCTCGTCAGCCCCCTTGCGGCCCGCCAGGCGCTTGAAGGTCTCCCTCATCGAGGTTTCGGCCTTCATCTGCAGGATAGGGTCGAAGCTGGTAAAGATGCGCAGGCCTTCTTCGGTCAAGTCTTCGTCGCGGTAGTCCTGACGTAGCTGTCGCTTGACCAGGTCGAGGAAGGCCGGGAACGAGCTGTCGGCCAGGCTGCCACGCTTGGTCACGCCCAGCGGCATCTTCTTCGCCGCATCGACTTCTGCCTGGCTGGCCACACCCTGCTCGGCCACCAGGTCGAGCACCAGGTTGCGGCGCGCCAAAGCGCGCTCGGGGTGACGCCGCGGGTTGTAATAGGACGGGCCTTTGACCATGCCCACCAGCAGGGCGATCTGATGCAGTTTCAGCTCAGACAACGGCTGGCTGAAGAAGAACTGGCTAGCCAGGCCAAAGCCGTGCACGGCGCGTTGACCGTCCTGGCCGACGAACACCTCGTTGAGGTAGGCCTCAAGGATTTCGCGCTTGTCGTAGTGCAGTTCGAGCAGTATCGCCATCATCGCCTCGGTCAGCTTACGGCTGAGGCTGCGCTCGCTGCTGAGGTAGAAGTTTTTCACCAACTGCTGGGTCAAGGTACTGCCACCCTGGCGCATAGAGCCGGACGAAGTGTTGACCCACATGGCCCGGGCGATGGACTTGGGCGACACGCCGTGGTGGCTGTAGAAGTCGCGGTCTTCCGTGGCCACCAGGGTCTCAAGCAGATACTTGGGTACCTGATCGATCTTGATCAGGATGCGGTCTTCGAGGTTTTTCGGGTAGATGCCGCCGATCATCAGCGGCTCCAGCCGCACCACGTCAAGCGACTTGCCGTTGGCACCGGAGAGGCCCGCTACGTAGTCGCCCGAGAAGCGCACGCGCACGAACTGTGCCGGTTCCATGCCCTCGTAGAACTGGAAGCCACGGGTATTGAGGTCGACGGTATTGCCGTTGACGGACGCAGCGCCCGGACCGTTGGCCGCGCTTTCGCGACGGTAGCCAAGCGCATCGAGCTCGGTGAGGAAGTCGTTCTTGCTCAACTTCTGGCCGGTGAACAGCTCCAGCGGCCGGGCATACACCTTGGCCGGGATGGTCCAGCGCTTGCCGGAGAACTTTTCCTGAACGACGGCATCGAGGTAAACCGCGAAGCCGGCGACGATCACCAGGCCTACCAGGCTGAGCTTCAAAGCCCAGCCCAGCCAGGCGCGGGAGCGGCCGGTCGGGCGTTTCTGAGGGGTGCGGGAATTTCGGGTTCGAGTCATGGCGGCGGATTATACGCACTTTATAAAGGCTGGGCAGACGGCCCGGCGGTAGGCAGGGACGGCACCATTGACCATAATGACGCATTCGAATTCCCTTGCCCCGGAAGGATTTGCCGTGAGCCAAGCTCTTATTACTGCGTTGCAGAACCCTGCCCTGTACCCTCATCCCGTGGATGGGTTTCAGCTCATCGAGACGCATATCTCCTGGGTCCTGCTCACTGGCGAGTACGCCTACAAGGTCAAGAAACCGATGAATTTCGGTTTCCTGGACTTCACCGGGCTGGACCAGCGCCAGCATTTCTGTAACGAAGAGTTGCGCCTGAACCAACGCCTGACCGAAGGCCTGTACCTGGACGTGTTGCCGATCACCGGTAGCGTCGACGCACCGCAGATCGGTGGCGAAGGCGAAGCCATCGAGTACGTGCTGAAAATGCGCCAGTTCCCCCAGGGACAGATGCTCAACACACTGCAGGCCAATGGCGAGCTGAACGCCACACACATCGACCAGATGGCCCGGCAGATTGCCGAGTTTCACCTGCAGGCCCCACGTGTGCCGATGGAGCACCCGCTGGGCACGCCAGACAGCGTGATGGCCCCGGTGGAGCAGAACTTCGAGCAAATTCGCCCATTCCTCAGCGACAAAGCCGATCTGCAGCAACTCGACGCCCTACAGGCCTGGGCCCGCAGCAGCTTCGAGCGCCTGCACGGCCTGCTGGAAAGGCGCAAGGCCAATGGCTTCATCCGTGAGTGCCACGGTGACATCCACCTGGGCAACGCCACCTTGATCGATGGCAAGGTGGTGATCTTCGATTGCATCGAATTCAACGAGCCTTTCCGACTGACCGACGTCTACGCCGACACCGCCTTCCTGGCCATGGACCTGGAAGACCGCGGCCTGAAGTGCCTGGCCCGCCGCTTCATCAGCCAGTACCTGGAACTGACGGGGGACTACGAAGGCCTGGAACTGCTCAACTTCTACAAAGCCTACCGCGCGCTGGTGCGGGCCAAGGTCGCACTGTTCAGCATGCCGGCCGACGCTGATGGCGTGCAGCGTGCCACCACCCTGCGCACCTACCGCAACTACGCCAACCTGGCCGAAAGCTACAGTGCCATCCCGTCGCGTCTGCTGGCCATCACCCATGGCGTTTCGGCAGTGGGCAAAAGTCACGTGGCCATGCGCCTGGTCGAGGCCTTGGGTGCAGTGCGCGTGCGTTCGGACGTAGAGCGCAAGCGCCTGTTCGGCGAACAACAGCAGGCCGACGCCGGCCAGCTGAGTATGGGCATATACGACCAGGAGGCCAGCGCAGCGACCTACCAGCGCCTGCACGAGGTGGCAGCGACCGTGCTGCGCGCCGGCTTCCCGGTGGTGCTGGACGCCACCTACCTCAAGCGTGAGCAGCGCCAGGCTGCGGCAGACGTTGCCAGCCAGACCGGAGTGCCGTTCCTCATCCTCGACTGCCACGCGCCGGAGGCGGTCATCGCCAGTTGGCTGGAGCAGCGCCAGGCCGAAAACAGCGACCCCTCGGATGCCACGCTGGAGGTGATCAAGGCCCAGCAGGCCAGCCGTGAGGCGCTGGATGCGCAGGAGCTGGTGCACAGCACCCGCGTCGATACCCAGGCTGCCGGCAGCATGGATCAGGTGATCGAGCAGATTCGCCAGCGGTTGCCTGGCCTGTAAGTTCGTCATCTTCCTGTGCCTGCCCGCGAAGGGGCAGGCACAGGCCGCTCACCCTCCGATGGCAAAAAGCCGCATATTTCCCAACCCCCGCTACACTCCTCTCAGACCTGCTCGCGATTTATCCCCCCATTCCCGTTCAGCCATCGCAAGGAGGCTCGATGAACGATGAATTGCAGCATCTGAAGAACCTTGGCAAGACTTCTGCGCAGTGGCTGCATGCAGCTGGCATCCACAGTGCATCGGATTTGCGCCGCCTGGGCGCGGTGGGTGCGTACCAGGCCGTGAAGACACGAGGGTTCCGTGCATCGAAGGTGCTGTTGTATGCCATTGAAGGCGCCCTGCTGGACATGCACTGGAACGATTTGCCGCTCGAACGCAAGGAAGCACTCAACCAACAATTGGACGCGAAAAACCCTACGCAAAAAAAACCAAAATAATCGGCGTAAAGGGATTGACGCCTAAATGAGAATTGTTATGATTATCACAACTGGTCGCGAGACTGGTTGGATAAGCTAAGAGCCCCTGGTTCGGACTCTCAGATTATCTCCTCATCAGGCTAATCACGGTTATTGACCCGGCAGTTTGCCGGGTCTTTTTTTGCCTGGGCTTTTTCCGGATCAACGCCGCAATTGCGCACAATAATCCTGCTCCGGCATCGCTGCCGTGTACCACACATAGTCAGCCTCGCCAGGCTCGACTCGCTCGCCCACCTCAGCCAGCAGCAATACCTTGCTCTCGTCCGACGCCCCCAGGTCAGCCAGATGCAAGGGTATGCCCAGGTCCTTGCGCACATGGTAAGCCCCGGCAAACAGCAGTGCCGGTTGCGGTGCCGCCTGCAAACGCTCGGCCATGCGCCGGTCGCGCTGCTGCTGAACGGCCAGCATCGCCGGTAACTGGCTTTCCGGCAGCATCCCGCAATGTCCGGCGCGCACCTGTTCCAGCAAGGCAGCCTTTACTGCGGGTGCATTGGACTTTTCGCCCTGCACCGGAGCCGGCTGTCGATAGGCCTGACGCATCTCGGCGGGCGAAAGGTTGGCTGCCAGCAACGACACCCGTTGCTGCAGGGCTTCGGTGACAATCGGCCCGTACAACTGCCAATCCCAGCCCTCCTGCCAGGCCAGCGCCTTGGGCAAGTCTACCGGCAAAGGCTGCCCCACCAGCTTGTCCACCCGTGATTGCTGGCCGGGCTGCAGCATTTCCAGCAACAGACTGCCCTGAGAGCGCTGGCCTTGAAGAGCGCGCAGCAGCCATAGTTGCAGCGCGTGATGGTCAGGGTTGTCGTGCTTCTCGCCGACAAGCACGCGGGGTGCGACAGCCAGGCGCTGTACCAGCTGTTCAGGGCTAATGACCTGCTCATTGGACAGATCGACAATCTTCCCCAGCTCGGCGTGGGTGCGACCTTCGCTGCTCTGCCAGGCGGGCAACGGCGGCAGGCTGGCCTGACAACCGCCTATCGCCAGTACCAGGCACAGCGAGAAACCAGACAGCAGCGCGTGTCGCATCGGCAGTTACTCCATGTCATCCACAATTTGAATGGCCTGCCCCGGGGCGGACCTGTCGCGAGACAAGGCCGCTTCCACAGAGGCCGTGCACGGTTCGAGAATCAACGGGTGATGATCAGCGGATGCCCGCGCTCGGGGTGCGCCTGCACCAGTACGTCGATACCGTACACCGCCCTCAGTGCCGCTGGGGTCAGTACCGCTTCGGGCGTGGCAAACGCGTGGCAGCGCCCCTGCTCCAGCAACAGGATACGATCACAGTACCGCGCCGCCAGGTTCAGGTCATGCAGGATCACCAACACTGCAGCACCGCAGTCGGCAAAGCGGCGAACGGCTTCCAGGGTGGTGTGCTGATGTAGCGGGTCGAGCATCGAGGTCGGTTCGTCGAGCAGCAAAGTGGCACCTTCCTCGCCCGGCCATAGCTGCGCCAGCACGCGGGCAAGGTGTACCCGTTGCCGCTCGCCACCGGAAAGCGCCAGGTAACTGCGCTCTACCAGGTGCCAGGCATCTGCCGCCCGCAACGCCGCTTCGACAATTTCCGCATCGCGTCGCTGACCGGTGCCATGAGGCATGCGCCCCATGCCCACCACTTCCTCGACCCGAAACGAGAAACCCAGGCTGGACACCTGTGGCAGCACTGCCAGGCGCCTTGCCCGTTCCTGCCCGGCCCAATCGGCCAGGGGGCGGTCCTGCAGCGTCACCCGCCCGCGGTCGGGCGCCAGTTCACCGCAAAGCACACTCAGCAGGCTGCTCTTGCCGGCACCGTTGGGACCAAGCACACCCACGACCTGCCCCGGAGGCAACTGCAGGTGAATGTCGTGCAGCACCTCATTGCTGCCCCTGCACAGATACAGGCCCTCTACTTGCAACATCAGCCGCGCCCTCGCATCAGCAGGAACAGGAAGAACGGCGCACCGATGAAGGCCGTGACGATACCAATCGGCAGCTCGGCAGGCGCCAGCAGCAGCCGCGCCGCCAAGTCGGCGAACAACATCAGCACACCGCCGGCCAGCAGCGAGGCTGGCAGCACCACACGGTGATCGGGCCCGGCCAGGAGGCGTACCAGGTGCGGCACTACCAGGCCGATGAAGCCGATCAACCCGGCTGCAGCCACTGCAGCCCCCACCCCCAGCGCCGTGCAGAACACCAACTCACGCTTGAGCCGCTCCACGTCAACGCCCAGGTGACGTGCCTCCGACTCCCCCAGCAACAGGGCATTCAGCGCCTTGGCCCGGCGTGGCAGCCACACCGCTACCGCTACCGCCACCAGCAACAATGGCCACAGCCGCTCATAGCTGGCGCCATTGAGGCTGCCAAGGTTCCAGAATGTCAGCGTACGCAAGGTGGCATCATCGGCCAGGTAAGAGAACAGCCCCACGGCCGCGCCACCCAGCGCGGTCATGGCCACGCCAGCCAGCAGCATCGTGGCAACGTTGGTCTGGCCATCGCGGCGCCCCAGGCGGTAGACCAGCGCAGTGACCCCAAGCCCGCCGACAAAAGCGCAGAACGACAGCAGATAAGGCGCGAAGGCATCCGGCATGCCACCAAACCAGGCGCCGCCAACTATGGCAACCGCTGCCCCTACTGCGGCACCGGCGGCAACGCCTACCAGCCCGGGGTCAGCCAGCGGGTTGCGGAACAGCCCCTGCATGGCCACCCCGGACAGCGCCAGCACCGCGCCCACCGCCAACCCCAACAGGGTGCGCGGCAGGCGGATCTGGCCAAGGATCATCTCGGCCTGCTGCAGGCCATCTTCGGAAACAGGCAATCCCAAAAGACGCAGCCCAGCGCGCAGCGTATCGAGCATTGGCAGGCTGACTGGCCCCAGCGCCAGTGACAGCCAGATCGCCAACAGGCACAACAGGCTCAGGCTAATGAACAACGTACGTGACTGGACCCGTTGTTTCATTGTGCGAAGCTGGCCTGAGCAGCCGGGTAGAAGGTGGCTGCCAACGACTGCAAGGTCGCCGGTAGCCGAGGCCCGAGCCCGCCGACCAACAGCGTCGGGTCCAGTGAGACCAGGCGTTTCTCACGCACGGCCCGCGAGGCAGCCAGCGCGGGGTTTTCTTTCAACAGCGCCTGCAAGGCCTGCTCACCGGCCAGCGCCCGGTCGGAAAACACGATCACATCCGGGTCAAGCGCCGCCAAGGCTTCGTTGGAGAAGTTCTTGTAGCCCTGGTGCGCGGCCAGGTTTCGCCCACCCGCCTGGCCCAGCAGCCAGTCACCGGCAGTGCCTTGCCCGGCAATCAGCGGCTTGGCCCCGGCATGACCGACCAGCAGCAACACCCCAGGAGCCTGCTCCCCGGCCTGGGCCAGCTTGACGTTGACATGCAACGCATCGAGCCGCTGGCGGTAGTCAGCTACAAGCGCGGACGCTTGCTGCTCTGCACCGAGCAACTGCCCCAGGTGCCTGAGGTTTTCATCTACTGCCGGCAGCTCGGCCTTGCTGGAGAACAACTCGACCCGCACGCCGGCCTTGCGGATTTGCGCCAGTACCGGCGGCGGTCCCATTTCCTCGGTGCCCACCAGCACATCCGGGCGCAAGCTGAGAATGCCTTCGGCCGACAGCTGTCGTTGATAACCCACACTGGGCAACGACTTCAACGAGGCCGGGTGCTGACTGGTAGTGTCCACACCGACCAGGCGTGCCTCGCCGCCCAATGCGGTTATCCACTCGCTCAAGGCGCCACCAGCACTGACCCAGCGTTGCGGCAGTTCGGCTGCCAAGGCTTGGGTTGAAAGCACAAGGCTTGCACACAAAGCGAGAAAAGCAGCTGGACGGCGCATCATCGGGTTCCTTCTGAAGACGGGCTGCACGCCTTGTGGCGAGCGGCGGAACTGCGCACCATACACAGCCGGGCGCAGCGAATGCGGGCAATTTGATAATTATTCGCATTGGAGCGTCAAGCCATCACGTGTCTCACGAGCCATCCTTGCCATGCACTTCCTTTGTCCATCCCTCAGCCTGGCCGAGGGCCAAAGCCGCGCCTTCAGCGTAGAAGGCCTCGAACTGTTCGGCGTGCGTCGCCAAGGTCAGGTGTACCTGTACCGCAACCGCTGCCCGCACCGGGACATCCCACTGAACTGGGCAGACGACGCGTTTCTGGATGACAGCGCCAGCCTCATCCACTGCGCCCATCACGGTGCGCTGTTCCTGATAGAAAGCGGCGAATGCGTGGCAGGGCCCTGCGAGGGTGAGCAACTGCAGCCCCTGGGCTGCCACGAAGACAGCCAGGGCATCTGGTTCAAGGGGTAAGCAGCACCGGCAAGCGGCGATCAATGACGATACCCTCGGCGTCCAGCCGGGTGCCATAGGCCAGCACCTCCACCCCGTCCGCTACTGCAGCGCGCAGCGCCTGGGCGTAGGCCATATCGATTTCCTCGGCCGGGCGCACAGCGTCGATACCGGTCAGGTTCACGCAATACAGCTGCACGGCCCGCACGCCCTGCCGGGCCAGCGCTGCCAGCTCGCGCAGGTGTTTCGCACCGCGCTGAGTCACCGCGTCGGGGAAGGCCGCAACAGCAGTGTCGGGGTAGCCCAGCGTCACACTTTTGACCTCGACATAGGCCGGGGCACCCTCGAACTCCAGGCGAAAGTCGATACGGCTGCCTTCCTCGCCATAGGCCACTTCGCGCCTGAGTGCAGTGAAGCCGGCCAGTTCAGTGATAGTGCCGGCGCGCAGGGCCTCTTCGACCAACGCATTTGCCCGCCCGGTATTCACGCAGGCCAACCGCCCCTGGGGGGTTTCGCTGATTTCCCAGGTGCCTGGCAGCTTGCGCTTGGGGTCGTTGGAGCGGCTGAACCACACCTGCCCACCTTCACGCATGCAGTTAAGCATGGAGCCGGTATTCGGGCAGTGGATAGTCATCTGCTCGCCGCTGGCCAGTTCGATATCGGCCAGAAAGCGCTTGTAGCGACGCAGCAGGCGGCCCTGCTCGAGTGACGGAGAGAAACGCATCAGCCTTGCCAGCTCTGCAGGCCACGGGCAATGCGCTGCACCGCTTCTTCCAGGCGCGGCAGGCTCTGGGTATAAGCGAAGCGCACATGGTGCCCGGCCAGGTGGCGACCAAAGTCCAGGCCCGGCGTGAACGCCACGTGCTCGGTTTCCAGGAAGTGTCGGCAGAATGCGAACGCGTCACCGCCAAAAGCGCTGATATCGGCATACAGGTAGAACGCGCCTTGCGGCTCGACGGCAATGCGGAAACCCAGTTCACGCAGGGCGGGCAGCAGGTAGTCGCGACGGCGGGCGAATTCGGCGCGGCGCTCTTCGAAAATGGCCAGCGCCTCGGGCTGGAAACAGGCCAGCGCGGCATGTTGGGCCATGCTCGGCGCACTGATGTACAGGTTCTGCGCCAGTTTCTCCAGGTCGGCCACCGCACCGGGCGGGGCCACCAGCCAGCCAAGGCGCCAACCGGTCATGCCGAAATACTTGGAAAAACTATTCAGGACAAATGCCGAGTCGTCGACTTCCAGCACGCTTGGCGCGTCGATGCCGTAGGTGAGGCCGTGGTAGATCTCGTCCACCACCAGATGACCATGCCGCTCATGGGTGGATTTAGCCAGACGGGCCAACGCTTCGCGCCCCAGCACGGTTCCGGTCGGGTTAGCCGGCGAAGCGACCAGGGCGCCGACGGTGTCCTTGTCCCAGTAGCGCTCAACCAGGTCGGCAGTCAGTTGGTAATTCACGTCCGGGCCCACCGGTACCAATTGGGCCCCGCCCTCGACCAGGCGCAGGAAGTGGCGGTTGCACGGGTAACCCGGATCGGCCAGCAGCCAGTGCTTGCCCGGGTCCACCAGCAGGCTGCTGGCCAGCAGCAGCGCGCCGGAGCCACCCGGGGTAATAAGGATGCGCTCCGGGTCGATATTCAGGCCATAGCGCTGCCCATAAAAGCCGGCAATTGCCTCACGCAGTGCCGGCAGACCGCGTGCGGCGGTGTAGCGAGTGTGCCCGGCGGCCAGCGCGGCCTGGCCGGCAGCGACGATGGGGGCAGCCGTGGTGAAGTCCGGCTCGCCGATTTCCAGGTGAATCACATCGTGCCCGGCCGCCTGCAGCTCGTTGGCACGGGCCAGCAGCGCCATGACGTGGAAAGGTTCGATGGCGCGGCTGCGCGCACTGTAGGGTTGGGCCATGACCTTCTCTCAATTGGGTCTAAACTGGAGATTCTACCTCTGCACACCACCGAACGTACCGCTCAGGCCAGTGTCAATTAGCAGGATCGGGCGGGGTAGCGCACCCCCGATCTATCTGGTAAGTTCGGCGGCTCGCAGTCGCAGGGCCGGCGGTCGCCGGAGATGGAGCATCCTGCGCATTGGATCAGATGAGTGAGAGGCGGTCTATTCATGTCCACCCTAGAAAAGCAAAAAGCCAACCAGAATCTTTATGGGGTTGCACCCTATCAGGAGACCAAGGGTGAGGAGTACATGGGTGAGCCCATGCGCAAGCACTTCACCAAGATCCTCACTGGCTGGAAGCAAGAGCTGATGGTCGGCGTCGACAAGACCGTTGACCATATGAAAGAAGAGGCAGCCAACTTCGCAGATCCCGCAGACCGCGCATCCCAGGAAGAGGAATTCGCCCTCGAACTGCGCAACCGCGACCGCGAGCGCAAGCTGATCAAGAAGATCGATAAAACCCTGCAGAAGATTCAGGACGAGGAGTACGGCTGGTGCGAGTCGTGCGGCATCGAGATCGGCTTGCGCCGCCTGGAAGCCCGCCCGACCGCCGACCTGTGCTTCGACTGCAAGGAAATTGCCGAGAAAAAGGAAAAAACGGTCGGCAAAGGCTGATCTTTCTTCCACCTGAACGGGGCGCATCATGCGCCCCGTTTCATTTATATACCCAGCCTGACCATGACCGACTCCAGCTACATCGGGCGCTTCGCCCCCACCCCCAGCGGCTTCCTGCACTTCGGCTCGCTGGTCGCCGCCCTCGCCTCCTGGCTCGATGCCCGCGCCGTCAACGGCCGCTGGCTGCTGCGCATGGAAGACACCGACCCGCCCCGGGAAATGCCCGGCGCGCGCGATGCCATCCTCCAGACGCTGGAACGTTACGGCCTGCAATGGGATGGCGAGGTGGTATTCCAGAGCCAGCGCCACGATGCCTATGCCGCCGTGGTAGACCGCCTGTTCAACATGGGCCTGGCGTACGCATGCACCTGCTCGCGCAAGCAGCTGGAAAGCTACAACGGCATCTACCCAGGCTTTTGCCGCGACGCCGGGCATGCCCGTGAAGGGGCGGCCATCCGCTTGCGGGTGCCGGAGCTGATCTACCGCTTTACCGACCGAGTGCAGGGTGAGTACCAGCAACACCTGGGGCGTGAGGTGGGCGATTTCGTCATCCAGCGTCGTGACGGGTTATACGCCTACCAGCTGGCCGTGGTGCTGGACGATGCCTGGCAGGGTGTTACCGACATCGTGCGTGGCGCCGACCTGCTCGACAATACCCCGCGCCAGCTGTACCTGCAGGAACTGTTGGGCTTCTCACAGCCGCGTTACCTGCATATTCCGCTGATCGTGCAGCCAGATGGGCACAAGCTGGGCAAGTCGTACCGTTCCCCGCCACTGCAGGCGGAGCATGCTACCCCCCTGCTGTTGCGGGCATTGCGGGCGCTGGGGCAGGAGACGGACCCGAAACTGCTGTTGGCTACGCCGGCAGAGGTGCTGGCAGTCGCGCGCACGCAGTGGCGGCCAGAAGCGATCGCGCAGCGGACCACGGTGCCGGAGGCTGATTTGCGCTGAACCTTTACCGGTCTCTTCGCGGGCGCGCCCGCTCCCACAGGGTCCTCAATAAACCTAGAGGCAACGCTTTACCTGTAGGAGTGGGTTCACCCGCGAAGAGGCCGGCACATTCATTCCTCCTCTCAAAAACAAAAGCCCAGTAAATTCAAACCCTTGGCTAACGCTGTGGATTCCCGCTAGCATCCCCCCTGCCATTTGCGCCAATAATAAGTTCAAGCCCGCAGCGCCCAACCATCGAGGCCAGCATGTACATCTATCGTTTGGTCCTGCTTCTGGTCGTGGGGATCTACCTGTTCTCCCCGGCCATCATGGACTGGTGGATCGAACCGACCGGAGCCTGGTACCGCCCCTACCTGCTCTGGCTGATCCTGATCGTCGTCACCTTCATCCTGCAGAGCCAACGAGATGCCGATGAGCTTTAGCCTGACCCAGATGATCCTGATCAGCGCCGGGTACCTCATGGTGCTGTTCGGCGTGGCCTGGATCAGCGAGCGCGGGCTGATCCCGCGTTCGATCATTCGCCACCCACTTACCTACACCCTGTCGCTGGGCGTTTACGCCAGTGCCTGGGCCTTCTATGGCTCGGTTGGCCTGGCCTACCAGTATGGCTACGGCTTCCTTGCCTGTTACCTGGGGGTGTCTGGCGCATTCCTGCTGGCGCCGGTGCTGCTCTACCCGATCCTCAAGATCACCCGCACCTACCAGCTGTCATCGCTGGCCGACCTGCTGGCCTTCCGCTTCCGCAGTACCTGGGCCGGAGCCTTGACCACCATCATCATGCTGATTGGCGTGCTGCCGTTGCTGGCCCTGCAGATCCAGGCGGTGGCCGACTCGATCAGCATCCTTACCGGTGAACCGGTCAAGGCCCGGGTGGCCTTTGCCTTTTGCACGCTGATCATTCTGTTCACCATCTTCTTCGGCTCGCGGCACATCGCCACGCGCGAAAAGCATGAGGGGTTGGTATTCGCCATCGCCTTCGAGTCGGTGATCAAACTGCTGGCCCTGGGCGGTATCGGCTTGTATGCCTTGTATGGCGTATTCGGCGGCCCGCACGAGCTGGAAGTCTGGCTGTTGCAGAACCAGACCGCCCTTGCCGCCCTGCACACACCCCTGCAGGAAGGCCCATGGCGTACCCTGCTGCTGGTGTTCTTCGCCTCGGCCATCGTCATGCCGCACATGTACCACATGGCCTTTACCGAAAACCTCAACCCGCGCTCGCTGGTCAGCGCCAGTTGGGGCCTGCCGCTGTTCCTGCTGCTGATGAGTCTTGCCGTGCCGCTGGTGCTGTGGGCCGGCCTGCGTCTGGGCGCCAGCACCAACCCCGAGTACTTCACCCTGGGCCTGGGCATCGCCGCCAACAACCAGGCATTGGCACTGCTGGCCTACATTGGCGGCCTGTCGGCAGCCAGCGGCCTGATCATCGTCACCACCCTGGCGCTGTCGGGCATGGCCCTTAACCATCTGGTGCTGCCGCTTTACCAGCCCCCGGCCGAGGGCAACATCTACCGTTGGCTGAAGTGGACCCGCCGTGCACTGATCGTCGCCATCATCACCGCCGGCTTCATGTTCTACCTGAGCCAGAACTACCACCAGAGCCTGGCCAACCTGGGCATCGTCGCTTTCGTCGCCACCTTGCAGTTCCTGCCTGGGGTGCTGTCGGTGCTCTACTGGCCAACCGCCAACCGCCGCGGTTTCATCGCCGGGCTGCTGGCCGGCACCCTGGTGTGGATGGTGACCATGCTGCTGCCGCTTCTCGGCAACTTGCAGGGCTTCTACATCCCGCTGCTGGACATGATCTATGTGCTGGACGATACCAGCTGGCACATGGCAGCCATCGCCTCGCTGGCGGCCAACGTGCTGCTGTTCACCCTGATCTCGCTGTTCACCAACGCCAGCAACGAAGAGGTCAGCGCGGCCGAAGCCTGTGCCGTGGATAACGTGCGCCGCCCGCAACGCCGCGAACTGCATGCCGCTTCGCCGCAGGAGTTCGCCACCCAGCTGGCCAAGCCGCTGGGCGCCAAGGCCGCGCAAAAGGAAGTGGAGCAAGCGCTACGCGATCTCTACCTGCCGTTCGACGAACGCCGCCCCTATGCCCTGCGCCGCCTGCGCGACCGCATCGAGGCCAACCTGTCCGGCCTGATGGGGCCGAGCGTGGCCCAGGACATGGTCGAGACTTTCCTGCCGTACAAGTCCGGTAACGAAAACTACGTGACCGAAGACATCCACTTCATCGAAAGCCGCCTGGAGGATTACCACTCGCGCCTGACCGGGCTGGCCGCCGAACTCGATGCCCTGCGCCGCTACCATCGCCAGACCCTGCAGGAGTTGCCCATGGGCGTCTGCTCGCTGGCCAAGGACCAGGAAATCCTGATGTGGAACAAGGCCATGGAAGAGCTCACCGGCATCGCCGCCAAGCATGTGGTCGGCTCGCGTCTGGTCACTATCGACGAGCCTTGGCGCGGCCTGCTGCAAGGCTTCATCAACGTGCCCGACGAGCACCTGCACAAGCAGCGCCTGGCGCTGGACGGCCAGCCGCGCTGGCTGAACCTGCACAAGGCAGCCATCGACGAGCCACTGGCCCCCGGTAACAGCGGGTTGGTACTGCTGGTGGAAGACCTTACCGAAACCCAGGCACTGGAAGACAAGCTGGTGCACTCCGAGCGCCTGGCCAGCATCGGCCGCCTGGCCGCCGGCGTGGCCCACGAAATCGGCAACCCGATCACCGGTATCGCCTGCCTGGCGCAAAACCTGCGCGAGGAACGCGAAGACGATGGCGAAATCATCGAGTTGTCCAGCCAGATCCTTGACCAGACCAAGCGCGTATCGCGCATCGTCCAGTCGCTGATGAGCTTCGCCCATGCCGGCGGCAGCCACCAGAACAGCGAGGAGCCTGTGTGCCTGGCCGAAGTGGCACAAGATGCCATCGGTCTGCTGGCGTTGAACCGGCGCAATTTCGAAGTACAGTTCTTCAACCTTTGCGACCCGGACCACTGGGCCGAAGGTGACCCGCAGCGCCTGGCCCAGGTACTGATCAACCTGCTCTCCAACGCCCGCGATGCCTCGCCGCCCGGCAGCGCCGTGCGCGTGCGCAGCGAGGTTAACGAGCACACCGTCGACCTGATCGTCGAAGACGAAGGCAGCGGGATTCCGAAGACCATCATGGACCGCCTGTTCGAACCCTTCTTCACCACCAAGGACCCGGGCGAAGGAACCGGACTGGGGCTCGCTCTGGTCTATTCCATCGTGGAAGAGCATTATGGGCAAATCACCATCGACAGCCCGGCCGATATCGAACGGCAACGTGGCACCCGGATCCGCGTGACCCTGCCCCGGCATGTCGTAGCGACGTCCCCTGAAATTCGAGACCGTCGAGAGAATTGAATCAATGCCGCACATTCTGATCGTCGAAGACGAAACCATCATCCGCTCGGCCTTGCGTCGTCTGCTTGAGCGGAACCAGTACCAGGTCAGCGAGGCCGGCTCGGTGCAGGAAGCCCAGGAACGCTTCAGCATTGCCACTTTCGACCTCATCGTCAGCGACCTGCGCCTGCCAGGCGCGCCCGGCACCGAGCTGATCAAGCTCGGCCAAGGCACCCCGGTGCTGATCATGACCAGTTACGCCAGCCTGCGCTCAGCGGTGGACTCGATGAAAATGGGCGCGGTGGACTACATCGCCAAGCCCTTCGACCATGATGAGATGCTGCAGGCAGTGGCGCGTATTCTGCGCGACCGGCAAAACGCCCCGGCTGCGGCACCACCTGCCGAGCCACGCGCCAGCAATGGCAAGGTTGCAGCGTCCGACAAAGGCAGCGCAGCAACGGCCAATGGCGAAATCGGCATCATCGGCTCGTGCCAGCCCATGCAGGACATGTACAGCAAGATCCGCAAAGTCGCGCCTACCGACTCCAATGTGCTGATCCAGGGCGAGTCGGGCACAGGTAAAGAGCTGGTGGCCCGCGCCCTGCACAACCTGTCTCGCCGGGCCAAGGCACCGATGATCTCGGTGAACTGCGCAGCCATCCCCGAAACGCTGATCGAATCCGAACTGTTCGGCCACGAAAAAGGCGCGTTCACTGGCGCCAGCGCCGGGCGCGCCGGCTTGGTGGAGGCCGCCGATGGCGGCACGTTGTTCCTCGATGAGATTGGCGAACTGCCGCTGGAAGCCCAGGCTCGCCTGCTACGTGTGCTGCAGGAAGGCGAGATACGCCGGGTAGGTTCGGTGCAGTCGCAAAAGGTCGATGTGCGCCTGATCGCCGCGACCCACCGCGACCTGAAAAACCTGGCCAAGGCCGGCCAGTTCCGTGAAGACCTGTATTACCGCCTGCACGTCATTGCCCTGAAGCTGCCGGCCCTGCGCGAGCGTGGCAGCGACGTCAACGAGATCGCCAGCGTCTTCCTCGCCCGCCAGAGCGCTCGCATCGGCCGCGACGACCTGCACTTCTCGGCCGAGGCCGAGCAAGCCATTCGTCACTACAGCTGGCCCGGTAACGTGCGTGAACTGGAGAACGCCGTGGAGCGCGCGGTGATCCTCAGCGAGAGCGCAGAAATTTCCGCCGAGCTGCTTGGCATCGACATCGAGCTGAGCGACCTGGAAGAGGACGACATCCTCGACAATGCCCTGGTGGTGTCCAGCGCGGCCAATGCGAGCCACGAGCCGACCGAAGACCTGTCGCTGGAAGACTACTTCCAGCACTTCGTGCTTGAACACCAGGACCACATGACCGAGACCGAACTGGCACGCAAGCTCGGCGTCAGCCGCAAGTGCCTGTGGGAACGCCGCCAACGCCTGGGCATCCCACGGCGCAAGAGCAACGCTACCAGCGAATAACCCACCTGCGCACCGCACGCCGTAGCCTATGCGGCGTCGGTGAGATCGAGCGCCGCCCGCGCGGCGCTAGGTCTCACAGGCGCAGAACGTGTCACGGCGCCCCGCAGGTAACACATCACCTCCCGTAAAAATCTGTTACCCCAGCTTTCCGCCGTAACAGTCCCCGAGGCGTACGGTAACGAAATCCCGACCTTTTCGACCTGCCAAGAATTGCAAAACCCGCTCAAACCCCTGATTTTGCTGGGTTTTCAAAAGTTGGCACGGCACCTGCTATATCTTTGGTACAAGAACAATAACAAGCACTGCAACTCATAATAAGAACAAGACGAAACGGCTCACGCACAATAAAAACAAGATGGCGGAGGCGCAGCTAACTGATTCTTTTGGAGAGGATGCGTGTTTGGGGCTTGCCCCACAACCAGGCAGAGAACAACAAAAACTGCACTAAAAAGCAGCGCCTGAACTGGTTGGATCGACAGATCAACGTGTCATCAGCGGCCAAAGCAATCCGTTTGCTCTTTACCCCCGGTTTGGGGGTCGTCCACAAGTTTCGAGATTTGTGGACAGGGCGCTCAACAAAAACAAGAAGCCCAGCAAAAAAACAATAAGAGCACGCAATGACTTCTTGGGGAGCTTAGGCTCCCCTTGTCATTTCTACCCTTCTGGCAGGCATCCTGCTACCCGCCTACACCATTCCCCGAGTAAATGCTAGAATCCCCGCCCATCATGCGGCCATTCTCCTATTCTTGGCCGAACATTCCTTCACACAGTGCATCCCATGCTGAAGAAGCTGTTCCAGTCTTTCCGCCCGCCCGTACCGGGCCCGCACCACAGGCGCACCACGCCCGAGGTGATCAACAAGAGCCAGCACTCGCTGCAGCGCCACCAGTTCAGCCGTCATGCGGTTAACATCGTGGAGCGCCTGCAAAGCGCCGGCTACCAGGCTTACCTGGTCGGTGGCTGTGTCCGCGACCTGATGCTGGGCATCACGCCGAAGGACTTCGACGTGGCCACCAGTGCCACCCCCGAACAGGTCCGTGCCGAGTTCCGCAACGCCCGCATCATTGGTCGCCGCTTCAAATTGGTCCACGTGCATTTCGGCCGTGAGATCATTGAAGTCGCTACCTTCCGCGCCCACCACTCCGAGGACGACCAGGGCGATGCCCACCGTTCGTCGCATAACGCCAGTGGTCGCATTCTGCGAGACAACGTGTACGGCACCCTGGAAGAGGACGCGCAGCGCCGCGACTTCACCATCAACGCCCTGTACTACGATCCGGTCAGCGAACGCATTCTCGATTACGCCAACGGTGTGCACGACGTGCGCAATCGCCTGCTGCGGCTGATCGGGGACCCGACCCACCGCTACCAGGAAGACCCGGTGCGCATGCTGCGCGCGGTGCGTTTTGCTGCCAAGCTCGACTTTGGCATCGAAAAGCACACCTTCCTGCCGATCCGCGGTCTGGCCCCGATGCTGCGCGAGATTCCACCCGCACGCCTGTTCGAGGAATGCCTCAAGCTGTTCCTCAGCGGCCAAGGTGCCATGGCCTTCGAAATGCTGGTTGACCTGGAGTTGTTCGAACCGCTGTTCCCGGCCAGTGCCCAAGCGCTGGACGAGCGGCCGACCTACACCCACACGCTGATCAGCCAGGCGCTGAACAACACCGACCTGCGCGTGAAACAGGGCAAGCCGGTGACACCAGCCTTCCTGTTCGCTGCTCTGCTCTGGCCAGCTTTGCCGGCCCGTGTGCTGCACCTGCAGAACCAGGGCGTGCCGCCGATCCCGGCCATGAACGGTGCGGCCCACGACCTGATCGCCGAGCAGTGCGCGCGCATTGCCATCCCCAAGCGTTTCACTCTGCCGATCCGCGAGATCTGGGACATGCAGGAGCGCCTGCCGCGCCGCAGCGGCAAGCGCGCCGACATGCTGCTGGACAACCCGCGTTTCCGCGCCGGTTACGACTTCCTGCTGCTGCGTGAAAGCGCCGGGGAAGAGACCGACGACCTGGGCCAGTGGTGGACCGATTACCAGGACGCAAACGACAGCGAGCGCCGCGAGATGATCCGCGAGCTTGGCAGCCGTGACGAAAGCGCCGGCCCGCGCAAACGCAAGCGCAGCGGCAGCAAACGCAAGCGCAGTGGTGACGAGGCGTTCGAGTGACCATTCGTGCCTACGTAGGCCTGGGCAGCAACCTGGACGCCCCTGCCGAGCAGTTGCGTAGCGCCTTGCAGGCGCTTGACCAGGTCGAAGCCACGCGCCTGGTAGCTGCCTCGGCCCTGTACACCAGCGATTCGCTGCTGCCCGGCCAACCGCGCTACACCAATGCCGTCGCCGCCCTGGACACCGCCCTGGCACCACTGGCATTGCTCGATGCGCTGCAGGCCATCGAAAACGACCAGGGCCGCGTGCGCAAAGAGCGCTGGGGCCCCCGCACGCTGGATTTGGACATCCTGCTGTTCGGTGACCAGGTGCTCGACCAGCCACGCCTGAAAGTGCCGCATTACCACATGCATGCCCGCCCCTTCGTGCTGTATCCGTTGGCCGAACTGGTACCGGGCGATTTCCGCCTGGCCGATGGCCGCATCCTCGCGCAACTGCTTGAAGACTGCCCGTTCGTCGGCCTGGAACGCTTGTAAACCGGGCGTTCCAGCCTGCATTGCCAACTCGGTAACGCCAGTAACACCCTGATCGTAACAATGCGGTAACAGGGTGATTGACTTCCCACACCTCGCTCACGACTATAGGCGTCCCGTGTGGCACCAAAGTGCCGCATACCCGTATTTAGGCCCGGACGGACCTGTGCCCGAACATCACGCGCGATGATGTGCCGCTCCGGAAGATGACTACACGCGTTGAATGCAGTCGTTTTTTACAGCGCCTGAACGAGGAATTTCCTACATGCCTGAAGTAACCCTTACCACCCTTAACGGCTTCAAGGCCAAGGGTGAAAAAATCACCATGCTGACCTGCTACGACGCGACCTTCGCCAAGGCCGCCAGCCAGGCCGGCGTTGAAGTGTTGCTGGTGGGCGACTCGCTGGGGATGGTCCTGCAGGGCCACGACAGCACCTTGCCAGTAACCACGGCGGACATGGCCTACCACACCGCCAGCGTCAAACGCGGCAACGACGGCGCGCTGATCCTCACCGACCTGCCGTTCATGGCCCATGCCACTCCGGAGCAAGCCTTTGCCAACAGCGCCACACTGATGCAGGCCGGCGCCCACATGGTCAAGATCGAAGGCGCAGCCTGGCTGGCCGAAACCATCCGCTTGCTGGCCGAACGTGGTGTGCCAGTCTGCGCGCACATGGGCCTGACCCCGCAAACCGTCAACGTGCTGGGCGGCTACAAAGTGCAGGGCCGCCAGGAAGCCCAGGCCCGGCAGATGCGCGCCGACGCCATTGCCCTGGAGCAGGCCGGTGCGGCCATGCTGCTGCTCGAATGCGTACCCAGCGAACTGGCGGCGGAAATCACCAACGCCGTAGGCATCCCGGTAATCGGCATTGGCGCCGGCAGCGCCACCGATGGCCAGGTACTGGTACTGCACGACATGCTCGGCCTGTCGCTGAGCGGCCGGGTACCGAAGTTCGTGAAGAACTTCATGCAGGGCCAACCGGATATCCACAGCGCCCTCGTCGCTTACGTCGAGGCAGTCAAGCAAGTCAGTTTCCCAGGCAGCGAACACGGGTTCAGTGCATGAATACAGTCAAGACCGTCCGCGAACTGCGCGCGGCAGTGGCCCGCGCTCGCGGTGAAGGCAAACGCATCGGTTTTGTGCCGACCATGGGCAACCTGCACAGCGGCCATGCAGCCTTGGTGTCCAAGGCTGCGCAGCGCGCCGATTTCGTGGTCGCCAGCATCTTCGTCAACCCGCTGCAATTTGGCGCCAACGAAGACCTCGACAAATACCCACGCACCCTGGCAGCCGACCAGGAGCGCCTGGTGCAGGCCGGCTGCAACCTGCTGTTCGCGCCCACCGTGGAAGAGATGTACCCCGACGGCATGAGCGTGCAAACCCGCGTCAGCGTGCCCCAGCTTTCCGAAGGCCTGTGCGGCGCCAGCCGACCTGGGCATTTCGAAGGCGTGGCCACCGTAGTGAACAAGCTGTTCAACATGGTCCAGCCAGACCTTGCCGTGTTCGGCGAGAAGGACTATCAGCAGCTGGCGGTGATCCGCGCCATGGTGCGCGACCTGAACATGCCGATCCAGATCATCGGCGAACCCACCGTGCGTGCCGAGGATGGCTTGGCGCTGTCATCGCGCAATGGTTACCTCACGCCAGAGCAGCGTACTGCTGCGCCAGCGCTGTACCGCACACTGCAGCACATTGCAGCGGGCATCGGCCGTGGCCAGCGGGATTTTGCCGCGCTGGTCGCTGAAGGCCAGGCACAACTGAGCACAGCGGGTTTCCGTCCGGATTACCTGGAAGTACGCCATGCCGTAAGCCTGCGCCCGGCTGTGATCGATGATCGAGACCTGGTGGTGATTGCGGCGGCTTACCTGGGTAACACGCGGTTGATCGACAACCTTTACCTGCATGTGGAAGAGAAGACCGCATAATGGTCTTGGGCTGCCTTGTAGTCCATTCGCGGGTAAACCCGCTCCTACACGTTCAGCTGTAGGGGCGGACTTGCTTGTAAAGCCCCCCCAAAATCACCCTTCCTTACCCATTCCCAGCGCGTGGCCTTTGCCTATAATGATGCCAGCCTGAACCCGGCAATGACTGCCGTGTCCAAGCCCTCACCACGCACCAAGGGAACCCCGCGCAATGGCGTATTACCGTACACCCCACGATGTGACGGCCCTGCCCGCCTGGCAGGCGCTTCAGAAACACCGCGACGCCATGCAAAGCTTCAGCATGCGCGAAGCCTTCGCCGCCGATGCCAAGCGCTTCGACCAGTTTTCCCTTAGCGCTTGCGGCCTGTTCCTCGACTACTCGAAAAACCTGATCACCGAGCAAAGCCGCGATCTGCTGGTCAACCTGGCCAATGAAGTGGGCCTGCAGGACGCCATCAAGTCGATGTTCGGTGGTGAGATCATCAACGCCTCCGAAGGCCGCCCGGTGCTGCACACCGCCTTGCGTCGGCCCGTAGGCGACAAACTCAATGTAAACGGCGTGAACGTCATGCCGGAAGTGCACAAGGTGCTCAACCAGATCACCGAACTGGTCGGCCGCATTCACGATGGCCTGTGGCGCGGCTACAGCGAAAAGCCGATCACCGACGTGGTCAACATTGGTATTGGCGGTTCGTTCCTCGGCCCCGAGCTGGTGTCCGAAGCGCTGCTACCCTACGCCCAGCGCGGCGTACGCTGCCACTACCTGGCCAACATCGACGGCAGTGAGTTCCACGAGCTGTCGGCCAACCTGCGCGCCGAAACCACCTTGTTCATCGTCTCGTCGAAGTCGTTCAACACCCTCGAGACGCTGAAAAACGCCATGGCCGCGCGGACCTGGTACCTGGCCCAAGGCGGCTCGGAAGCCGAGCTGTACCGCCACTTCATTGCAGTGTCCAGCAACAAGGCCGCTGCTGTAGCGTTCGGTATCCGCGAAGAAAACATCTTCCCGATGTGGGATTGGGTGGGCGGGCGCTACTCACTGTGGTCGGCCATCGGCCTGCCGATCGCCCTGGCCATCGGCACTGCCAACTTCAAGGAACTGCTGTCCGGTGCCTACACCATGGACCAGCACTTCCAGACCGCACCGTTCGACAAGAACATGCCGGTGCTACTAGCCCTGTTGGGCGTGTGGTATGGCAACTTCTGGGACGCGAACAGCCACGCGATCCTGCCGTACGACCACTACCTGCGCAACATCACCAAGCACCTGCAGCAGTTGGACATGGAATCCAACGGCAAGAGCGTGCTGCAAGACGGTACCCCGGTGAAGACCGACACCGGGCCGGTGATCTGGGGCGGCGTGGGTTGCAACGGCCAGCACGCCTACCACCAGTTGCTGCACCAGGGCACCCAGCTGATTCCGGCCGACTTCATCGTGCCGGTGGTGAGCTTCAACCCGGTGGCCGACCACCACCAATGGCTGTACGCCAACTGCCTGTCGCAGAGCCAGGCGCTGATGCTGGGCAAGACCCGCGAGGAAGCCGAAGCCGAATTGCGCGGCAAAGGCCTCAACGAAACGGACATCGAAAAGCTGGCCCCGCACAAGGTGATCCCGGGTAACCGCCCGAGCAACACGTTGGTGGTCGAGCGCATCAGCCCGCGCCGCCTAGGTGCGCTGGTGGCCATGTACGAGCACAAGGTGTTCGTCCAGAGCGTTATATGGGGTATCAACGCGTTCGACCAGTGGGGCGTTGAGCTGGGCAAGGAACTGGGCAAGGGCGTTTACCAGCGCCTGGTCGGCAGCCTGGAAGACAGCGCCGAAGACGGTTCCACCCAGGGCCTGATCAACTACTTCCGCGGCCGTCACCGCGGTTGATCCGAAGCTTGTGCCGGCCTCTTCGCGGGTAAACCCGCTCCTACGAGACTATGCATTACCTCGTAGGAGCGGGTTTACCCGCGAAGAGGCCGGCCCAGGTTGAACACCTCTCCCAGCTACACTGTCTTATCGAATAGCCGTTGCAGTCCATCGCCCCTTACAAGAGCAGGACCACCCGCCATGTTCGATATCCGCAATTACCCAAAGGCCCTGGCCGTCAGCCAGTCCGCCACCCTCAGCACCGACGACTACCACCGCCTCTACCGCCAGTCGGTCGAAGACCCTGACACGTTCTGGGCAGAACAAGCCAAACGTCTGGACTGGATCAAGCCCTGGTCGACCGTGCAGCAGTGCGACCTCAAGACCGGCAAGGCCCGCTGGTTCGACGGTGCGCAGCTCAACGTCAGCTACAACTGCATCGACCGCCATCTGGCCCAGCGCGGCGAGCAAACGGCCTTGCTGTGGGAGGGCGACGACCCTCAGGACGCCAAGGCCATCACCTACCGCGAACTGCACCGTCAGGTCTGCCGCCTGGCCAATGCAATGAAAGCGCGCGGTGTGAAGAAAGGCGACCGGGTGTGCATCTATATGCCAATGATCCCCGAGGCCGCCTTCGCCATGCTCGCCTGTACCCGCATCGGCGCCATCCACTCGGTGGTGTTCGGCGGTTTTTCCCCCGATGCCCTGCGTGACCGTATTCTCGATGCCGACTGTCGCACCGTGATCACCGCCGATGAAGGCGTGCGTGGTGGCAAACGCATCCCGCTGAAACAGAACGTCGACAAAGCCTTGGCCAACTGCCCGGCGGTCAGTAGCGTCTTGGTGGTGCGCCGCACTGGCGGCGATGTGGCCTGGGTCGAGGGCCGCGACCTCTGGTACCACGAAGCGACGAAGGCCGCCGGCGACGACTGCACTCCTGAGCCGATGGAAGCCGAAGATCCGCTGTTCATCCTCTACACCTCCGGCAGTACCGGCAAACCCAAAGGGGTGTTGCATACCACCGGCGGCTACCTGCTGCAGGCAACGATGACCTTCAAGGTGGTGTTCGATTATCGTGACGGCGAGGTGTTCTGGTGCACCGCCGACGTCGGCTGGGTGACCGGCCACAGCTACATCGTCTATGGCCCACTGGCCAATGGCGCAATCTCGCTGATGTTCGAAGGCGTACCCAACTACCCGGACACCTCGCGCTTCTGGCAGGTGGTGGACAAGCACCAGGTGAACATCTTCTACACCGCCCCGACTGCCCTGCGCGCACTGATGCGCGAGGGCTCTGCGCCGCTGCAGAGCACCTCGCGCAAAAGCCTGCGCCTGCTGGGCAGCGTCGGTGAGCCGATCAACCCGGAAGCCTGGGAATGGTATTTCGAGGAGGTCGGGCAGAAGCGCTGCCCGATTGTGGATACCTGGTGGCAGACCGAAACCGGCGGCATCATGCTCACCCCACTGCCCGGCACGCAGTCGCTCAAACCCGGCTGCGCCACCCAGCCAATGTTCGGCGTGCAACCGGTGCTACTGGATGAAAAAGGCAAACTGATCGAAGGCCCCGGCGCCGGCCTGCTGGCGATCAAGGCCAGCTGGCCCGGGCAGATCCGCAGTGTCTACGGCGACCACCAGCGGATGGTCGATACCTACTTCAAGCCCCTGCCCGGCTACTACTTCACCGGCGACGGTGCCCGCCGCGATGCCGATGGCGACTACTGGATCACCGGGCGCATCGACGATGTGATCAACGTTTCCGGGCACCGCATCGGCACCGCAGAAGTAGAAAGCGCACTGGTGCTGCACGACAGCGTGGCCGAAGCCGCGGTAGTCGGCTACCCCCACGACCTCAAGGGCCAGGGCGTCTACGCCTTCGTCACGACCATGAATGGCGTGTCGCCGGATGACGCACTCAAGGCCGAGCTGCTGGCCCTGGTCAGCAAGGAAATCGGCAGCTTCGCCAAGCCTGAGCTGATTCAGTGGGCGCCAGCGCTACCCAAGACGCGCTCAGGCAAGATCATGCGGCGTATACTGCGCAAAATCGCCTGCAACGAGCTGGAGAATCTGGGCGATACCTCGACCCTGGCCGACCCAAGCGTGGTACAGGGCCTGATCGACAAACGCCTCAACCAGTAACCGGCGGCCGCCAATCATGGCCGCCCTGCACAACAGGTCGCCATGGAAGCCCTTCGTCGCCGCATCGAAACCCAGGTCATGAGCCTCACTGGGCTGGCCCTCGGCCAGCTCGACCTGGAGTCGCCCAAGGGCGACCCCGGCCTGTTCGGCCCGCACAGCATCAGCTGGCGGGTACATGGCGACTTCCCGAGCATGCTGGTCGGTGGCATCAGTGCGCTGATGCTGCAGTTGTTGCATCCACTGGCCCTGGCCGGTGTGTGGGACCACTCCAATTTCCGTGAAGACCTGCTCGGCCGCTTGCGCCGTACCAGCCAGTTCATTTCCGGCACCACCTTCGGGGCCACTGGCGATGCCGAGTGGCTGATCGACAAAGTGCGCACCATTCACCTGCAGGTCACCGGCACGGCACCAGATGGCCGCCCCTATGCGGCCAGCGACCCGGACCTGTTGACCTGGGTGCATGTAGCGGAGGTCAGCAGTTTCCTAGCCGCCCACCTGCGTTACCGCAACCCACACCTGCCACGCGCCGAGCAGGATGCCTATTACAACGAAATCGCCCTGATCGCCGAGCGCCTCGGTGCCCGTGACGTGCCGCGCTCGTGCCAGCAAGTTGAAGACTATCTGCAACACATACGCCCGCAGCTGCACTGTGATGCGCGCAGCCATGAGGTGATACGAATCCTGCTCGACGCCCCTGCCCCCAGCCGCCTGGCACAGCCGGTTGGCAAACTGATGCTGCACGCGGGTATCGACTTGCTGCCCGCCTGGGCCCAGGCCATGCTCGGCCTGCAGCACGGGCCCCTGCAGCAGCGCCTGATCCGCCTGGGCCTGCGACGCACCGCGCCCGTCCTGCGCTGGGCAATGCGCGACGGCTCGGCACACCGGGCCAAACGGCGCATGGGCATTGATTGAGCGCAAAAAGGTCGCCCCTGCGGAACTGATTTAACGTGCCATACTCCAAGCACTCCTGCTTAGACAGACGAAGCGACACATGTACAAAGGATTGACTCGCGCCGCTGGCGCAATCGTGGCCCTGGTAGCCCTGTATAGCCTGCTCGGCTTTCTCATTCTTCCCGGTGTCGCACTGCGCATCGCCAACCAGCAGTTGGCCCAATACGCCACCGTGCCGGCCCACCTCGAACGGATCGAACTCAACCCCTTCAGCCTCGAGCTGACGCTGTGGGGCCTGCAGATCGGCGAACCGGGCAAGGAGCAGGTCGGTTTCGAGCGTCTTTACGCTAACGCCTCGCTCGACAGCCTGTGGACCAAAGCCCTGCATCTGGAAGCGGTGGAACTCGACAAACCGCGCAACGAAGTGCGGTTCGCCAAGGACGGTACCCTCAACCTGACCGGGTTGTTCAAACTACCGGCCAGCGAAGCCAAACCCGAAGAGCCGCCCAGCGACCCGTTCCCGCTGCGTATTGGCAGCATCAAGCTCGTCCAAGGCTACCTGCACTTCGAGGACCTGCGCCCCAGCGAGCCGATCGAGTTTCTCTACGACAACATGAATCTGGAGCTGAAAAACCTCAGCACCCTGCCCAACGACAGCGCCGACATGACCTTGGTGGCCAGTGGCCCCAACGGCGGACACATCGACTGGAAGGGCACCCTGAGCCTGTCGCCGATCGCCTCCGAAGGCACGCTGAAGGTCACTGACGGCAAGATGAAGCTGTTCTGGCCCTACGTGCGCGATGCCGTGCCACTGGTGCTGGAAGACGGCGTGTTCAACCTCGATACGCATTACACGCTCAACCTCGCCAAACAGACCGAGCTGCTGCTGGATAACGCCTCCGTACACATCGCGCCATTCGCCATCAAGGCGCCGGATGGCCGACCGTTGGTACGTCTGGCCAGCCTGGAGGTTAGCGAAACCTCCATCGATCTGGTCAAACAGCAGGTCACCGTCGGCAAGGTCCGCAGCGAAAAACTCGAAACCTGGGCGGCGCTGGAAAAAGACGGCCAGCTCGACTGGCAGAAGCTGTTCGCCAGCCAACCCGCCAAGGCCACGCCCCAGGAAAAGGCCGAGCCGGCTGCCGCAGAACCTACGCCTGAAGAGAAAGCTGCCAAGGAGCCAAGCAAACCTTGGCAAGTGCTGCTCAAGGACGTGCAGTTGCGCAATTACCTGGTGCACCTGGCAGATCGCAGCCAGAAGGAACCGGTAACGTTGGACATTGGCCCCCTCAACGCCGACCTGCAAGGTTTCGACAGCCTCAACCAGTCGCCCTTCACCGTCAAACTCGACACAGGTGTGGGTAAGCAAGGCAAGCTGCAGGCCGCAGGCCAGGTCAACCTGGCACCGATATGGGCAAAGCTGGATGTGAGCACCCGCGACATCGACCTGCGTGTGGCCCAGGCCTACATCAGCCCGTTCATCCTGCTGGAGCTGCGCAGCGGCATGCTCTCCAGCGACCTCAAGGTCGACCTGAAGAACACCGAGCCGCTGGCCTTCAATGTTACCGGCAAGGCGCAGGTCAGCCAGTTGCATACGCTGGACACCATCAAGAGCCGCGACTTCGTCAAATGGCAGCAGGTGAACGTGGACGGCTTGTCCTACGTGCACGGCGATGCACTGTCGATCGACAAGGTGACCCTGCTGCAGCCCTATGCACGCTTCATCATCAACGAAGACCGTACCACCAACGTCAATGACCTGCTGATCCCCCAACCGGCCGGCACCCCGACGAGCAGCCAGGCCAAGCCGCCCACGGCCAGCAACAGCAAGCCGCTCGGCATTCGCATCGGCCAGATCGACATCAAGGACGGCTCGGCCAACTTTGCCGACCTGTCGCTTACCCCCAACTTCGCCACGGCCATCCAGCAACTCAACGGCCAGATCGGCACCATCGACAACCGCAAGCCGCTGCCGGCCAATGTCGACGTCAAGGGCAAGGTGGACCGCTACGCACCGGTTACCATCAAGGGCGCACTCAACCCGTTCAACCCGCTGGCCAGTCTGGACATTGCCACCAGCTTCAAGCGCGTCGAACTGACCACGTTGACCCCCTACTCCGGCAAGTTCGCCGGCTTCCGCATCCGCAAGGGCCGGCTGAACCTGGACCTGCACTACTTGATCACCAACGGTCAACTCAAGGCCGAGAACAAGGTAGTAGTGGAACAACTGCAACTGGGCGAGAAAGTCGACAGCCCGGATGCGGTCGACCTGCCGATCCGCCTGGCGGTGGCATTGCTGAAGGATACCGAGGGCAAGATCTCGATCGAGCTGCCGGTGTCTGGCGACCTCAACAACCCGCAATTCAGCGTGATGCCGATCGTTTGGCAAACCCTGCGCAACCTGGTACTGCGCGCGGCGCAGGCACCATTCAAATTCATTGGCGGGCTGATCAGCGGCGGCGGCTCGGAAGACCTTGGCAACGTGGCGTTCGCCCCGGGCTCCAGCGAACTCAGCGGCGATGCCCAGGCGTCCCTGGACAAGCTGGCATCCGCGCTGAAAGAGCGCCCGGGACTGCGCCTGGAAATCGAAGGCACCAGCGCCCAGGCCAGCGATGGCCCGCTGATTGCCCAAAAGCGCCTGGAGCGTGAGTACCAGACTATCTGGTACAAGATCCTGCAGCGACGGGGTGACAAGGTGCCGGCCAATGCCTCGATGCTGGTGATCGACGACGATGACAAGCCCGCGATGCTCGAAGGCATTTACCGCACCCGCCTGAAAAAGCAGCCGCCAGCAGAATGGGAGCAACTGAGCCGTGACGAACGTACCACCAAGCTGCGCGACGCGGTGATCAAGTCATGGGCTGAGAGTACCGCCTTGCTGCGCACACTGGGCCAGGAGCGGGCCAGCAGTATCAAGGATTACCTGGTGGACAAGGGCAAGCTGGAAGATGACCGGGTGTACTTCATCGATACCAGCCTGGGCCAGCCTGAAAGCGATGGGCGGGTGATTACGCCGATGCACCTGGATGCCGAGTAATCCCCTCTGGCAGGCCTGACCTCTTCGCGGGCACGCCCGCTCCCACAGAGATGGCGCACAACCTCGGACCTGCGCAATACCGATGGGAGCGGGCGTGCTCGCGAAGAGGCCAGCACGGGTTTCAAACCAACCGCTGCCCCGACACCGCCGGGTGATACAGCGGTTGAACCTTGTTCCCAGCCGGGTCCAGCAGGTGGAAGCTACGCGCGCCGTCACCGTGATTGAACGGTCGGTCGAGCAAGGTCACGCCATGAGCCTTGAAGTACTGGTACCAGGCTTCCAACTCCTCCACGCTGTCGACAATGAATCCATAGTGATCCAGGGTCTGTAACCCGTTGGCCGCTCCTGCCCCACGCCCAAGCGACAGGTTGTCGTTACCGCAGGTGAGGTACACCAGGTCCTCATTGGCGCGATTCAGCACTTCCATACCCAGCACATCGACGTAGAAGCGTTCACATTCTTCCAGGTTGGGCACCAGCAGGGCGATGTGGCGCAGGCCATTCAGGCGGCCAGGGCGTGCAGGCAATTCGGACATTGGCGGAGCTCCACTTTTGTATACAATTCATTATTGAATTTAAAACAAAAGGAGCCATTTGTGTATAGCCTGTTCATCAAGACCCGAGTGAAACCTGGATGCGCCGACGCGTTCCTGAGTGCAATCAAAGTCAATGCCGCAGCTTCCGTGGCGAGTGAGCCAGGCTGCCTGGTGTTCGATGTGTCGCAGGATCGGGTCGACCCGGAGCTGATCTATCTCTACGAAATCTACCGCGATGATGCTGCGTATGATGCGCATACCCAGACCGCGCACTTTCGCGACAGCCGGCCATTGGTGGAACCGCTGATCCTTGAGCAGGAATGCTTCGAAAGCGATGTGATCGCGCGCAACCCGGTGTATTGAGCGCAAGACAAAGCCCTGGCACGGGCCAGGGCTTTGATGGAGGTGGCCAAATCCATTTGGCCGACGGGACATTCCTTATTCGGCTTTCAGGCCGTCAGACATCACGCTCTTGACGCCTTTGATGTTCTTGGTAATGCGTACCGCTTCTTCTTTCTGCGATTCGGTAACCTTCACGTCAGAAGACAGGGACACAACACCTTGGCTGGTCTCGACTTTGATGTCGCTGCCTGGGATACCTTTTTCAGTCAGCAGGTCAGCTTTGACCTTGGTAGTGATCCAAGTGTCGGAGCCCTCTTGCTTGGCGTTGTCAACGGTGTTGGCCGCCAACATGACTGGAGCCTGGGTTGGCTCAGCGGCGAATGCACCGTTAGCCATGGTCAGGGTCAGAGCGGTAGCAGTAGCGGCAGCAATGGCGAACTTCTTCATGTGGGTCACTCCTGTTTTTCGAAAGGTCTGCGCCGTATGTCCTGGCGGCAGGTATGAAGGTAGTTGCACGGGCTGTGCCAGCTTTGCCACTTCTATTATTTCCTTTTAAATCAATAAGTTAGCAAGCGACCATCACTTCGATGGTCGTGCATTTTGCAATCAGCGCGGTAAACCTGCATGCAAGATGCAAGTCCGCAAAAGGTTCCCGTCGCCCATGAAAAAAGGCCCCGAAGGGCCCTTTCTCTGTAGCGTGTGTCGCTTAGACGCCCGAGGCCTTGGCCGCAGCAACGTCCTTGATCGAAAGCTTGATACGGCCGCGGTTGTCCACGTCCAGTACCAACACTTCGACTTCCTGGCCTTCTTTCAGGATGTCGGTGACTTTCTCGACGCGAGCATCGCTCAGCATGGAGATGTGCACCAGGCCGTCCTTGCCAGGCAGGATGTTGACGAAGGCGCCGAAGTCGACAATGCGCTCAACCTTGCCGACGTAGATCTTGCCGATCTCGGCCTCAGCGGTGATGCCCAGGATGCGCTGCTTGGCAGCATCTGCCGCTTCCTTGGTTTCGCCGAAGATCTTGATGGAGCCGTCGTCTTCGATGTCGATCGAAGCCTTGGTCTCTTCACAGATGGCGCGAATGGTGGCGCCGCCTTTACCGATGACGTCGCGGATCTTGTCCGTGTCGATCTTCATCGCGATCATGGTCGGGGCGTTGGCCGACAGTTCGGTACGCGACTGGCCAATGATCTGGTTCATCTGGCCGAGGATGTTCAGGCGCGCTTCCAGGGCTTGGCCCAGGGCGATTTCCATGATCTCTTCGGTGATGCCGTTGATCTTGATGTCCATCTGCAGCGCGGTGACGCCTTTGGCGGTACCGGCTACCTTGAAGTCCATGTCGCCCAGGTGGTCTTCGTCACCCAGGATGTCAGTCAGGACTGCGAACTTGTCGCCTTCCTTGACCAGGCCCATGGCGATACCGGCAACCGGCGCCTTCATCGGCACACCGGCGTCCATCAGGGCCAGGGATGCACCGCAGACCGAAGCCATGGAGCTGGAGCCGTTGGATTCGGTGATTTCCGAAACCACGCGGATGGTGTACGGGAACACGTCAGCAGCAGGCAGCATGGCCTGAACCGAACGGCGGGCCAGACGGCCGTGGCCGATTTCGCGACGGCCAGCACCGCCCATGCGGCCACACTCACCTACCGAGAACGGTGGGAAGTTGTAGTGCAGCATGAAGGGGTCTTTCTTCTCGCCTTCGAGGGTGTCCAGCAACTGGGCATCACGGGCAGTACCCAGGGTCGCAACGACCAGGGCCTGGGTTTCGCCACGGGTGAACAGTGCCGAACCGTGAGTTTTTGGCAGCACACCCACTTCGATGTTCAGCGGGCGTACAGTCTTGGTGTCGCGGCCGTCGATACGTGGCTTGCCGTTGACGATGTTTTCGCGAACGGTGCGGTATTCGATTTCGCCGAAGATGTCTTTTACTTCGGAAGCCGAAGGCTGGCCTTCTTCACCGGAGAACTTGGCAACCGCCTGGTCGCGCAGCTCACCCAGACGCGCGTAGCGGTCGGCTTTGACGGTGATGGTGTAACCCTGCGAAACCGCTTCGCCGAACTCGGCGCGGATAGCATTGAACAGCTCGGTGTTGGCAACGGCAGGTTTCCAGTCCCAAGTCGGCTTGCCAGCTTCGGCAGCCAGCTCTTTGACAGCCTGGATAACAGCCTGGAATTCGTCGTGGGCGAACAGTACGGCACCCAGCATCTGGTCTTCGGTCAGCTCTTGAGCTTCCGACTCAACCATCAGTACAGCATCGGAGGTACCGGCAACGACCATGTCCAGGCTCGAGGCAGCCAGCTGCTCGTAGGTCGGGTTCAGCAGGTAGCCAGTGCTTTCGTGGAAGGCAACGCGGGCAGCGCCGATCGGGCCTTCGAACGGAATACCGGAAATGGCCAGGGCAGCCGAGGTACCGATCATCGCAGCGATGTCCGGATCAGTCTTCTTGCTGGTGGAAACCACGGTGCAGACGACCTGCACTTCGTTCATGAAGCCTTCCGGGAACAGCGGACGGATCGGACGGTCGATCAGGCGCGAGGTCAGCGTCTCTTTCTCGGAAGGACGGCCTTCACGCTTGAAGAAGCCACCTGGGATCTTGCCAGCGGCGTAGGTCTTTTCCTGGTAGTGAACCGACAGCGGGAAGAAACCCTTGCCTGGATCAGCCTGTTTGGCGCCTACCACAGTCACCAGCACGGTGACGTCGTTGTCGACGGTAACCAGCACGGCGCCGGTTGCCTGACGGGCAATACGGCCCGTTTCGAGAGTGACGGTCGATTGACCGAACTGGAAAGTCTTGATTACCGGGTTCACGGTTTCCTACCTTTTTCAGTGGCTCTTGGGGGAACTGGTTTCTTGCGAATTCTTGGGCAGAACGGGGAATCGGCCCCATTGACCGTCCAGATACAACACGAGGCTGGGAGCCTGGCACCAAGCGGAAAAACCGCTCAGCATAGCCAGGCTGCCAACCTCGGAGATACGCGTGGCATGTCCAACGGCAGCGCTGCAAAACAGCCCTGCCGAAGCCTGCGACACCCCACGCACACCACTGACCAGGCCGCTATTAGCGACGCAGGCCCAGGCGACCGATCAGGGCGCTGTAACGAGTGGTGTCTTTGCCCTTCAGGTAATCCAGCAGCTTACGACGCTGGTTGACCATACGGATCAGACCACGACGGGAGTGGTGGTCTTTATCGTTGGCCTTGAAGTGGCCTTGCAGCTTGTTGATGTTGGCGGTCAGCAGAGCAACCTGCACTTCCGGGCTACCGGTATCGCCGGCGGCTTGCTGATATTCGGCAACGATCTGAGCTTTTTCTTCAACGCTGAGGGCCATTTGGCTTCTCCTGATAACGGATCCCGCATGCGGGGTCCAATAGGCCAGGGACAAATCCCTGTATTAATAAAAAAGGTGTGACCGTGCCTACTGACAGCCACCCTTGATGCCGTGGGGCTCGGCAACTGCCTGGCCCCGCGGTTTCGGTCATTCCGACCGAATCAGCCGACGCGGCGCAATGCGCCCGTCTTCGCTCACTTCACCGATACCGATGAAGCGCGCATTGTGATCCTGTACCCGGACCATGCCAAATTGTGGCGCGTCCGGCGCGCGTACCGCCTGCCCATGCAGCCAGTAGAACGCACTGTGTTCCGACAGGCTGACCAACGGCCAGTCCTGCAGCCCGCTGTCCGATGGCATCAGGAAGCGGTCGAGCGCTTCGTTGCCACCCTCGGCGTGGGCCTGTTCGAGTTCCTCGAGGGTGACCGTCTGTGCCAGCGCAAAGGGCCCTGCCTGGGTCCTGCGCAGCTCGGCGACATAGGCGCCGCAACCAAGGGCTTCACCGATATCCTCCACCAGCGTGCGGATATAGGTACCTTTGCTGCATCCTACGCTCAGCCGTGCACGGGTGCCTTCGCACTCGAGCAACTCCAAGCGGTTAATAGTAACAGAACGCGCCTCGCGCTCCACTACCTCTCCTGCACGTGCCAGTTTGTACAACGGCTGGCCATCACGCTTGAGCGCCGAGTACATCGGCGGTATCTGGCTGATCGGGCCGCGAAAACGTGGCAGCAGCGCCTCGATGTCGGCGCGACCAACGGTCACGTCGCGGGTCTGCAGCACCTCACCCTCGGCATCGCCGGTGTTGGTAGTCTGCCCCATCTGCATGACGGTTTCGTAGCCCTTGTCGGAATCGAGCAAGTACTGCGAAAACTTGGTCGCTTCACCGAAACACAGCGGCAACACGCCGGTCGCCAGCGGGTCGAGGCTACCGGTATGGCCGGCCTTTTCCGCATTCAGCAGCCAACGCACTTTCTGCAAGGCGGCATTGGAAGTGAAGCCCAGCGGCTTGTCGAGCAGGATGATGCCGCTGACATTGCGGCGGATACGTTTGACCTGGGCCACCGCTTACTCCTTGGTGTCCGACTCGTCGGCATCCTTGTGCAGGCGGTCTTCGGCCACTGCACGCTCGATCAGCGCCGACAGGTGCACACCACGGCTGACACTTTCATCGAAATGGAAGTGCAGCTGCGGCACGCTGCGCAGTTGCATCGAACGCCCCAGGTGCAGACGCAGGAAGCTGGCGGCGCTATTCAATGCCTTGAGCGACTGCTGCACGGCATCCGGGGTTTCCTCGCCCATGACGGTGATGAACACCTTGGCATGGCCCAGGTCACGGCTTACGTCCACGGCGGTGATGGTCACCAGACCGACACGCGGGTCCTTGACTTCGCGACGGATCAGCTCGGCCAGCTCGCGCTGCATCTGATCGCCAATACGTTGGGTACGGCTATATTCTTTGGCCATTCTTGCTACCTGTAACTTAAAGCGGCAAACGCCCGGACAGACGAATGCCTGACCGGGCGCTACCTGAAGAGGTACCGCAAGCCGCCCTGTAGCAGGCGCTTGCGGCTCGCTCGCCCTTAAAGGGTACGAGCCACCTGGACTTTCTCGAAGACTTCGATCTTGTCGCCGACCTTGACGTCGTTGTAGCTCTTGACGCCAATACCGCACTCCATGCCCGAACGGACTTCGGAAGCATCGTCCTTGAAGCGACGCAGCGATTCCAGCTCGCCTTCGAAGATCACAACGTCATCGCGCAGTACGCGGATCGGACGGTTGCGGTACACGGTACCCTCGATGACCATACAGCCAGCGATGGCGCCGAACTTCGGCGAACGGAACACGTCACGTACTTCGGCGACACCCAGGATGTTCTCGCGAACATCGCTGCCGAGCATGCCGGTCAGGGCCTTCTTGACGTCTTCGATGATGTCGTAGATCACGTTGTAGTAACGCATATCCAGACCTTCCTGCTCGACGATCTTGCGCGCACCGGCATCGGCACGCACGTTGAAGCCGAACAGTACTGCATTCGAAGCCAGCGCCAGGTTGGCATCGCTCTCGGTGATACCACCGACGCCACCACCAATCACGCGCACTTGCACTTCGTCGTTGCCCAGGCCACCGAGCGAACCCTGCAGCGCTTCAAGAGAACCACGCACATCGGTCTTGAGAACGATGTTGAGGGTTTTCTTCTCTTCCTGACCCATGGTCTCGAAGATGTTTTCCAGCTTGCCGGCGTGAGCACGGGCCAGCTTGACCTCGCGGTACTTGCCTTGACGGAACAGGGCAACTTCACGGGCTTTCTTCTCGTCGGCAACCACGGACAGCTCGTCACCGGCTTCCGGAGTACCGTCCAGGCCGAGGATCTCGACCGGGATCGACGGGCCGGCTTCCTTCACAGGCTTGCCGTTCTCGTCGAGCATGGCGCGTACGCGGCCATAGTTGGAACCGCACAGGACCATGTCGCCCTGACGCAGGGTACCGTCCTGAACCAGGATGGTCGCCACCGGGCCACGGCCCTTGTCCAGGCGCGATTCGACGACCACACCACGACCTGGCGCGGTCGGGGTAGCGGTCAGTTCGAGGATCTCGGCCTGCAGCAGCACGGCTTCGAGCAGTTCGTCGACACCGGTACCCATCTTCGCCGAAACCTTGACGAACGGCGTGTCACCACCCCAGTCCTCGGAGGTAACGCCTTCGACGGACAGCTCGTTACGGATGCGATCGAGGTCAGCACCTGGCTTGTCGATCTTGTTCACCGCAACGACCAGCGGAACACCGGCTGCCTTGGCATGCTGAACGGCTTCGCGGGTTTGTGGCATCACACCGTCGTCCGCCGCCACCACCAGGATGACAATGTCGGTCGCCTTGGCACCACGGGCACGCATCTGGGTAAACGCAGCGTGACCTGGGGTATCGAGGAAGGTGACCATGCCGCGGTCGGTTTCCACGTGGTAGGCACCGATGTGCTGGGTAATACCACCGGCTTCGCCAGCAGCAACCTTGGCACGACGGATGTAGTCGAGCAGCGAGGTCTTACCATGGTCAACGTGACCCATGACGGTAACCACCGGCGCACGCGACTCGGTCTGGCCTTCGAACTTCAGCGATTCGGCCAGGGAGTCTTCCAGGGCGGTGTCGCTGACCAGCGTGACCTTGTGGCCCAGCTCTTCGGCGATCAGCTGAGCGGTTTCCTGGTCGAGCACCTGGTTGATGGTGACCGGGGTGCCCATCTTGAACATGAACTTGACCACTTCAGCGCCTTTGACGGACATCTGGTTGGCCAGCTCGGAGACCGTGATGGTCTCGCCGATGGTCACGTCACGGATGACAGGGCCGGTCGGGTTCTGGAAGCCATGCTGGTTACGCTTTTTCAGCTTGCTCTTACCACCACGACCACGACGAGCGCCATCGCTCTCTTCGTCGGTAGTGCGGGGAGCGGCACGCGGAGTCGGTGCTTTTTCCTTCTCCTTGACCTTGACCTTGATCGACACGCGAGGCGCCTCGCCACGACGACGGTCGTCATCACGGGTACGGCTTTCGTTGCGACGGGTCTCGTCTTTCTTGCGCTCGGCAGCACGGGCTGCGGCGTCTTCAGAAGCCGGGGCGTCTGCGACTACCGGGGCCGGAGCAGCGGCAGGAGCCGGCTCTGGCTTGGCGGCAGGCGCAGGGGCGGCTGCAGCGGTACCGGCGGCCTGACGGCGAGCCTGCTCTTCATTGCGCTGGCGAACTTCGGCCTCGACCTTGTCGCGAGCGGCATTTTCAGCCGCACGGCGCTCATCTTGCTCACGCTTCTGCTCAGCCTGGATTTCTTCAGGGCTGCGCTGAACGAAAACTTTCTTCTTGCGTACTTCTACGCTGATGCTTTTGCTACCGGCGACACGCAGGGTGCTGGTGGTTTTGCGCTGCAAGGTAATCTTGCGCGGCTCTTCCGCCTTGCTCTTGTGGCTGCTTTTCAAATGAGTCAGCAGGGTCTGCTTCTCATTGTCGGTCACTACCTGACCGGCGTCGGTGTGCGGCAGACCTGCCTCACGCATCTGCTGCAGCAGGCGCTCTACCGGTGCCTCGACCTCTTGGGCCAGTTCTTTCACCGTGACTTGCGTCATGCACTTCTCTCCTCAGGCCGCGCCTAATTACTCGAACCAGTGGGCTCGGGCGGCCATGATCAACTTGCCGGCACGCTCTTCGTCGATGCCGTCGATGTCGAGCAGATCGTCGATCGACTGCTCGGCCAGGTCTTCGCGGTTAACCACGCCGCGCACCGCCAGTTCAGCCGCCAGGTCTTTGTCCATGCCCTCAAGGGAGAGCAGGTCTTCGGCCGGGTGGGCGTCTGCCAGTTTTTCTTCGGTAGCGATGGCCTTGGTCAACAAACGGTCCTTGGCTCGAGCGCGGAGCTCATTGACGATGTCTTCGTCAAAGCCATCGATGTTGAGCATTTCTTCCAACGGTACGTAGGCAATTTCTTCAAGGCTGGTGAAGCCTTCGTCGACCAGCACTTGGGCCAGCTCCTCGTCGACTTCCAGTTCTTCGATGAAATTGCGCAGGATGTCACCGGTTTCGGCCTGTTGCTTGGCCTGGATGTCCTTTTCGGTCATCACGTTCAGGGTCCAACCGGTCAACTGACTGGCCAGGCGAACGTTCTGACCGCCACGGCCAATGGCCTGGGCCAGGTTGTCCTCGGCGACGGCGATGTCCATGGCATGGGCATCTTCATCAACGATGATCGCCGCGACTTCAGCCGGCGACATGGCGTTGATGACGAACTGCGCCGGGTTATCGTCCCAAAGGACGATATCCACACGCTCACCACCCAGCTCCCCGGATACGGCCTGGACGCGCGAACCACGCATGCCAATGCAGGCACCTTGCGGATCGATACGCTTGTCCTTGGAGCGGACGGCAATCTTGGCTCGCGAACCCGGATCACGGGAAGCAGCCATGACTTCAATGAGGCCCTCGGCAATTTCCGGCACTTCAATGCGGAAAAGCTCGATCAGCATCTGCGGCGCGGTGCGCGACAGGATCAGCTGTGGGCCACGGTTTTCGGTGCGAATTTCCTTGAGCAGCGCACGCAGGCGCACGCCAACACGGAAGGTTTCGCGCGGAATGATGTCTTCGCGGGCCAGCAAGGCCTCTGCGTTGTTGCCCAGGTCAACGATGACGTTGTCGCGGGTAACCTTTTTTACGGTACCGGAGATGATCTCGCCAACGCGCTCACGGTAGGCATCGACCACCTGGGCACGCTCGGCCTCACGGACCTTCTGCACGATGACCTGCTTGGCGGTCTGGGCGGCAATACGACCGAACTCGATGGACTCGATCTTCTCTTCGATCACGTCACCGACCTTGGCTTCAGGGTGGGTGTCCTTGATCTTGTCCAGCCAGGTCTCGATCGCCGGATCATCAAGATCGGCTTCGTCGACCACGGTCCAGCGACGGAAAGTCTCGTAGCTACCCGTGTGGCGGTTGATTTCCACACGAAGGTCGACTTCGTCTTCAAAACGTTTTTTGGTTGCAGTGGCCAGGGCCACTTCCAGCGCTTCGAAAATGACGCCGGGCGGTACACCTTTTTCGTTGGATACCGATTCAACAACCAGCAGTACTTCTTTGCTCATCGTACGCCTCGCCTTGCGCAAGCCATTGGGCCCGGATAGTCCGCCGGGCCCGGCACGTCTCAGTCAAAACTGGGAATAATATTGGCCTTGTCGATCGAGTCGATCGGTAACAGGAACTCCTGATTGTCCACCTGGACCACCACATCCTGCTCCTCCACACCGCGGAGAAGGCCCTGGAAGTTACGACGACCCTCGAAGGGTGAGCGCAGCTTGATCTTCACTTGTTCGCCGGCATGCGAGGCAAACTGTTCCAGCGTGAACAGTGGGCGATCCATGCCTGGAGAAGACACCTCGAGGGTGTACTCACTGCTGATTGGATCTTCCACATCGAGGATTGCGCTGGCCTGACGGCTGACCGCTTCGCAGTCGTCCACCAGAATACCGCCTTCCTTGTCGATGTAGATGCGCAGTACCGAATGCTTACCCTGGGAAACGTATTCGATCCCCCAGCACTGATAGCCCAGACCCTCGACAACCGGGGCCAACAAGGCCTGCAACTGTTCTAGCTTGCTCGACACCTGAACCCCCTCGTGCATGCTGTGCAAATAAAAAATGGGCGAAGCGCCCATCCCTGAAAGCGCCGTAGGACAACGACGCCGAAACTGTTCGGTTAGCAAAAAGCCCCTGAAAAGGGGCTCCGCTGAAGCTGGTTGCGGGGGCTGGATTTGAACCAACGACCTTCGGGTTATGAGCCCGACGAGCTACCAAGCTGCTCCACCCCGCGACAAAGCTGGGGCAAAAGTATAAGACCGAACCCTGTTGAGGGTCAAATCCAAACATTCACCTACAAGAAAGCCCGCTAAAGCGGGCTCTCAAGCTTTAATTGGTACCGAGAAGGGGACTCGAACCCCTACACCCTATGGGCACAACCACCTCAAGGTTGCGTGTCTACCAATTCCACCACCTCGGCAATACTACTACTTGAAACCCGTTACTTCTGCTCTTGAGCCGGAGGAGGTACATCACCGGTATTATGGGTGGTTTCGCTCTTCTGCTGCTGGAGCACCGGTACATCATCATTAACTGCCGGTTTCTGCGGCTCTTTCACTTCTAGCACTGCTGGATCTGGAAGACCTGCTTGGCTAAGCTGGTGAGCTTGTTGCTTCGCGAAGTATCCTAACCCAAGTGCTGTCAAAAAGAAAGTGGCAGCGAGTATAGCAGTTAATTTACTTAGGAACGTTGCAGAGCCTTGGCTCCCGAACACGGTGTTTGAGGCACCCGCGCCGAAAGATGCACCTGCTTCAGCACCTTTACCCTGTTGCAACAGAACCAGCACTACAAGCGACAGCGCTGCCAACAGATGAAAAACAACGATGACTGTTTCCAGCATTTGTTCAGTTTCCTGCGGCGCGACAAATTGCACCGAATTCGTCTGCGTTCAGGGAAGCCCCACCAATGAGCCCCCCATCGATATCCGGCATGCCGAACAGTTCGGCCGCATTGGCCGCCTTCACGCTGCCGCCGTATAGCAACTGCACCTTCGCAGCCACTTCAGCATCTTCTGCCGCCAGCTGGCCGCGGATGGCGGCGTGCACATCCTGGGCCTGCTGTGGCGTGGCCGTAAGGCCTGTACCGATGGCCCATACAGGCTCATAGGCAATTACTGCATCGGCAAAAGCCTTAACACCGAATGCTTCGATGATACTGCTTAGTTGACGCCCGACAACTTCGAGCGTTTTGCCAGCCTCGCGCTCTTCAAGGGTTTCCCCTATGCAAAGCACTGGCTTCAAGCCTTTGGCCTGAGCTGCTGCAAACTTGCGATTGAGTACTTCGTCGGTTTCACCAATAATCTGGCGACGCTCCGAATGACCAATCAACACCAACTTGCAACCTGCTTCAACCAGCTGCTCGGGAGCAACTTCCCCAGTCAGCGCACCCTGTTCGGGTTGTACAGCAGAATTCTGTGCGCCGATAGTAATTTCTTTACCTGCCAGGCCATCGATCACTTGATTGATGAACAAGGCCGGTGGAAATACGGCGACTTCCACTCCGCTCGGCAAGGCGAGATTACTCAAGCCTTTGGTCAGCTCAGCGACGCTAGCGCGGGTACCGTGCATTTTCCAGTTACCAGCTACCATAGGGCGACGCATGCTTTACCTCGTCGGTCAAAGTGGGCGCAGATCTTACCCAACCAGATCTGCGCTGGCAAGCGCCTTCAGACACAAACTTCGCCGACCAGTTTGGCCAGTGCTTCAGCATGGGCCCGCACCTGGGTTTCGTCTTCGCCCTCAACCATGACCCGGACCAACGGTTCGGTACCGGACTTGCGCAACAGCACACGACCACGCCCCGCCAGCGCTTCGGTAACCTTGGCACTGGCTTCCTTGACGGCCGGGTGCTCCAGCGGGTCGACCTTGCTGGCACCAAAGCGCACATTGATCAGCACCTGCGGACACTTGCGCAGGGCCTGGCGGGCCTGGGCCAGGGTTTCGCCACGGCGTTTGAGCGCCATCAGCACCTGCAGCGCGGCAATGATCGCATCGCCGGTGGTAGTGTGGTTGCAGCACACGACGTGACCGGAGTTTTCACCGCCGACCAGCCATTGACGCTCCAACAGCTCGGCCATGACGTAACGGTCGCCGACCTTGGCCCGCACGAACGGGATGTCCAGGTCCTTGAGCGCCAGCTCCAGGCCCAGGTTACTCATCAGCGTGCCGACCACCCCGCCTTGCAGCTTGCCATGCTCCTGCAGGTCGCGCGCAATGATGAACAGCAGTTCGTCACCGTCGACGATGGCACCCGTGTGGTCGACCATCAGCACGCGATCGCCGTCACCGTCAAAGGCAATGCCGAGATCGGCATGCCCGACCAGTACAGCGGCCTGTAGCGATTCGATGTGTGTCGAGCCGCAACCTTCGTTGATGTTCAGGCCATCCGGTTGTGCATGCAGCACGGTCACGTCGGCACCCAGCTCACGGAATACGCTGGGCGCAACCTTGTAGGTAGCACCATGGGCGCAGTCGACCACCAGCTTGAGGCCCTCGAAGCTGGTGCTGCTCGGCACGCTGCTTTTGCAGAATTCGATGTAGCGGCCGGCGGCATCATTGATACGCGAAACCTTGCCCAGCTTGCCCGACTCGACAACGGTCATCGGTTGGTCGAGCAGCTCTTCGATCATCAGCTCGACCTCGTCCGGCAGCTTGGTGCCCTGGCCCGAGAAGAACTTGATGCCGTTGTCGTCGTGCGGGTTGTGCGAGGCACTGATGACGATGCCGGCTTCGGCGTGGAAGGTACGCGTGAGGTAAGCGATGGCCGGGGTCGGCATCGGCCCGAGCAGCATCACATCGGCACCTGCTGCGGACAGGCCGGCTTCAAGTGCGGACTCGAACATGTACCCGGAGATACGGGTGTCCTTGCCCACCAGCACGCGGCAATGGCCTTGCTTGCGGAAGGCCATGCCGGCCGCCCAGCCGAGCTTCAGCATGAAGTCAGGCGTGATCGGGTATTCGCCGACGCGGCCACGAATGCCGTCGGTACCAAAGTATTTTCTGCTCATAGGGACTCCAATGTTCTTATTCGGCGTTTTGCACCGCAGCGATCATGCGCACCACATCAACGGTTTCGGCCACGTCATGTACACGAAGGATGCTCGCCCCTTTGGTCATGGCCAACGCCGCCAGCGCAAGGCTGCCGTACAAGCGCTCGCCGACCGGACGTTCCAGCGTCAGGCCGATCATGCTCTTTCGTGAAACGCCCACCAGCAGTGGGCGCCCAAGGCGATAGAGCGCTTCCATGTGCTTGAACAGGCTCAGATTGTGCGCCAGTGTCTTGGCGAAACCGAAGCCCGGGTCAAGGATGATTCTGTCAGCGTCGATGCCCGCAGCTGCGCAGGCGGCCATCCGCTGTTCAAGATAACGCGTGACGTCGGCAGTCACGTCCTGGTAATGCGGATCGTCCTGCATGTTGCCTGGCTCGCCACGCATGTGCATGAGGCACACCGGCAGACCGGTATCCGCCGCAGCGTCCAGGGCGCCATCGCGCTCCAGGGCCCGCACGTCGTTGATCAGCCCGGCACCAAGGCGTGCAGCTTCGCGCATGACGGCAGGTGTGGAGGTATCGACCGAAATGACCACGTCGAGGCGGCTGTTGATGGCCTCGACCATTGGCGCCACACGTTCCAGCTCCTCGGTCACCGACACTGCACGCGCACCCGGGCGCGTGGACTCGCCACCAATATCGATCAGCGTTGCGCCAGCGGCAACCATCGCTTCGGCATGGCGCAGGGCTTCGTCGCGCTGACTGAAGCGACCGCCATCGGAGAAGGAATCGGGGGTGATATTGAGAATACCCATCACATGGGTATGCGACAAATCAAGAACCCGGCTGCCGCAAGGCAACCGGGTCGGGTACTGCACTGAGCTCATAGATGCCCTTAGTGTTCAGCCGCTGGGCCGCCGATTGGCGATTCCGGACGATCATCCTGGGCCGCAGGCGTGCCCGAGTGCTTGTCGTCGTCCCAATCACGCGGTTCACGTGGTGTGCGCCCAGCCATGATGTCGTCAATCTGATCGGCATCGATGGTCTCGTACTTCATCAGCGCTTCAGTCATCGCCTCGAGCTTGTCACGGTTGTCGATCAGCAACTGCTTGGCAGTGGCATAGCACTGATCGATGATGCTGCGCACCTCGGAGTCGATCAGTTTGGCAGTCTCGCCGGACACACTGGCATGCTGGCTGCCGGCACTACGGCCGAGGAACACTTCGCCCTCTTCCTCTGCATACATCAGCGGGCCGAGCTTCTCGGACAGGCCCCATTTGGTGACCATGTTACGAGCGAGCTGGCTGGCCCGCATGATGTCGTTGGACGCGCCGGTGGTCACGCCATCGAAGCCCAAGGTCATCTCCTCGGCGATACGGCCGCCATACAGCGAGCAGATCTGGCTGATCAGCGCACGCTTGGACAGGCTGTAGCGGTCTTCTTCCGGCAGGAACATGGTCACACCCAAGGCACGACCACGCGGGATGATCGAAACCTTGTAGACCGGGTCGTGCTCAGGCACCAGGCGACCGACAATGGCGTGGCCGGCCTCGTGATAGGCGGTGTTTCTCTTTTCTTTTTCGGACATGACCATGGTCTTGCGCTCGGCGCCCATCATGATCTTGTCCTTGGCCAGCTCGAACTCTTTCATTTCGACCAGGCGCTTGTTGGAACGCGCGGCAAACAGCGAAGCCTCGTTGACCAGGTTGGCCAGGTCGGCGCCGGAGAAGCCTGGGGTACCACGCGCGATGACCGCCGGATTGACGTTCTCGCCGATCGGTACCTTGCGCATGTGCACCTTGAGGATCTGCTCGCGGCCACGAATGTCCGGCAGGCCAACCACCACCTGGCGGTCGAAGCGGCCCGGGCGCAGCAGCGCCGGGTCGAGCACATCCGGACGGTTGGTGGCGGCGATGACGATGATGCCATCGTTCATCTCGAAGCCGTCCATCTCCACCAGCAACTGGTTGAGGGTTTGTTCACGCTCGTCGTGACCGCCACCCATGCCGGCGCCACGGTGGCGACCAACGGCGTCGATCTCGTCGATGAAGATGATGCACGGGGCGTGCTTCTTGGCCTGCTCGAACATGTCGCGCACACGGCTGGCACCGACACCCACGAACATTTCCACGAAGTCCGAACCGGAAATGGTGAAGAACGGTACTTTCGCTTCGCCCGCAATGGCCTTGGCCAGCAGGGTCTTACCGGTACCGGGCGGGCCAACCATCAGCACACCGCGCGGGATACGGCCACCCAGGCGCTGGAACTTGCCCGGATCGCGCAGGAACTCGACCAGCTCGCCAACCTCTTCCTTGGCCTCGTCGCAGCCGGCAACGTCAGCCAGCGTGGTCTTGACCTGGTCTTCGGACAGCAGGCGGGCCTTGCTCTTGCCGAAGCTCATCGGCCCGCCCTTGCCGCCCGCACCACCTTGCATCTGGCGCATGAAGAACATGAACACGGCAATGATCACCAGGATCGGGAAGCTCGCCACCAGCAACTGTGTCCAGATGCTCTGTTGCTCAGGCTGCTTGCCTTCGACGACCACATGGTTGTCGACCAGATCGCCGATCAGGCCATTGTCGGTGATGGCCGGGCGCACAGTCTTGAAGTTGTCGCCATCGGTGCGCTTGCCAGTAATGATGTAGCCATCGACGGTCACACGCTCGACCTTGCCATCCTTGACCTGCTGGATGAAGTCGGAGTAGTTGAGGGTCTGCGGCTCGTTAGGGCTGGAGAAGTTGTTCATCACTGTCACCAGGACAGCTGCGATGATCAACCACAGGATCAGATTCTTTGCCATGTCGTTCAATTAGCTACCCTCTGAGGCCGGCGCACGACGCAGCCGTGCCTCGCATGATATTCATCGCCCTAACTTACTACATTACCTACGCAGCCGCAGGCACCGTCTGTAACCCTTTGTGAAAGCTAGACTACACGAAGTTCGGACGATCCTGACGCAGCGGCCGATTGGAATTAACTATCGACCACCCCGCTTCACACCTTTCATTACCCTTTGAAGCCCCTGCCCAACAGGTATTGCTCCCGGGAACGGTCCCGCGACGACGACGGCTTGCGCATTTGCACCTTGTCGAACTTGCTGCGCACGTCTTTCAGGTACACGTCAAAACCTTCGCCCTGGAAAATCTTGATCAGGAAGTCGCCCCCGGGCTTGAGTACACGGGTTGCCAGATCGAGGGCCAACTCGCAGAGGAACATGGCACGCGGAATGTCTACCGCGGGCGTACCACTCATATTGGGGGCCATGTCGGAAATCACAAGGTCTACATGCGAATCGCCGACCGCTTCGAGAATGCGCTGCAGCACTTCGTCCTGGGTGAAGTCCCCCTGAATGAAGGTCACGTCGGCGATCGCGTCCATTTCCAGAATGTCCGAAGCGATCAGGCGACCTTGGCCACCAATCAGACGACTGGTCACCTGGGACCAGCCACCAGGGGCCGCGCCGAGATCGATCACGCTCATGCCTGGGCGGATAATGCGGTCCTTCTCCTGGATCTCCAGCAGCTTGTAGCTCGCACGCGAGCGATACCCATCCTTCTGCGCCTGCTTCACAAAAGGGTCGTTGAAATGCTCTCGCAGCCAGTTTGCGCTGCTTTTGGAACGTTGTACCACGGGGCACCTCGATGATATGCGTCGTGATTGACTGGGCGGAGCCGGTGGCCCTCGGGTAAAATGCCGGTCAATTTTACAGAATCAGACGGAAAGGGTCAGATTATGCCGCTCAATAACGAGCAGAAGAAGCAATACAAGTCCATTGGTCATGACCTGAAGCCGGTCCTGATCGTTGCTGGCAACGGTTTGAATGAAGGCGTCATCGCCGAACTGGAGCGCGCGCTGGTCGACCATGAGCTGATCAAGGTCGAGATTCGCTCGGAAGACCGCGAGGAGCGCGCCGAAACCATCGCCGAGCTGTGCAAGGCCGGCCGTGCCGAGCTGGTGCAGACCATCGGCAAGAAAGCCCTGATCTACCGCAAGAACCCACAGCCGAACAAGCAGCTGTCCAACATCCACCGTTACAAGTAACGGTAGCGCCGATCAGTGGCGCGGTGAACGCGCCCTGACCGGTACCGGCTGGGCCACCAGCACGATGCCGGAAAAACCCAGCACCAGGAAGCAGAACATCTGCCAGCGCTCGCCCACGGAAATACCGTAGCGCAAGGTGTAATACCCCACGCAGGCACCGAAGCCGAGCAACAGCATCTGGCCGCGGAACTGCCGCCACCAGGCCGCCAGGCCGTCCACCCTCGCCAGCACTGCCAGCTGAGTCAACAAGCCAAGCAACGCCACGCCGATCAACCAGCGGTCGATCTGCCCGGCAACATCCTGCACCAGCAGCGGCGCCAGGCCACTGACCTTGAGCGCAGGCACCAGCCCAACATGGAACACCCACAGGCCACCGACCCAGAAAACCTGGGCCAGTTGCCAGAGGATCCCCTCGAGGGACGGCGCCCGCAGGCGCCGGTCAGATGTGCTTGACTTCGACAATCTCGTACTCGACCGTGCCGCTAGGCGTCTTGACGACGACAATATCACCTTCTTCCTTGCCGATGATGGCACGGGCGATTGGCGCACTGGCCGAGAGCTTGCCCTTCTTGATGTCGGCTTCGTCCTCGCCAACGATCTGGTAGGTCACCTGATCACCGGTCTCGGTGTTTTCCAGGTCTACAGTGGTACCGAAAATGACCTTGCCGGTGTGGGCAATGGTAGTCACGTCGATCACCACCGAGTTCTGCAGGCGGCCTTCGATATCGCGGATACGCGCTTCGACCATGCCCTGCTCCTCGCGGGCTGCATGGTATTCAGCGTTTTCCTTGAGGTCACCCAGCTCACGTGCCTCACCAATGGCCTGACTCAGGCGCGGGCGCTCGGTCTTGCTCAGGAACAGGTGTTCCTCTTCCAGGGCGCGAGCGCCCTGGACGGTCATCGGGTATTTGGTAATGCTCATGCTTTCAGTCCTGCATGCAGATCTTGCAAGCGACGAACGGTCTTTTCCGGACCGAATTTCAGCGCTTCGCAGATGGCTTCACCAGCCGCAATGGTAGTGGTGCAGTAAATCTTGTGCTGCAACGCATTGCGACGAATCGAATAGGAGTCGGCGATCGACTGGCGACCTTCGGTGGTGTTGATGATCAGCGACACTTCGTCGTTCTTGATCATGTCGACCACGTGTGGGCGACCTTCGGTCACTTTGTTCACACGGCGCACTTTCAGGCCGGCCGCCTCGATAACCTTGGCGGTGCCTGCAGTGGCAACCACTTCGAAGCCCAGGGCGATCAGGTCGCGGGCAACGCCAGCCACTTGTGGCTTGTCGTCGTCACGCACGCTGATGAACGCAGTACCACCGGTCGGCAGCACTTCGCTTGCACCCATCTGGGCCTTGGCGAAGGCTTCACCGAAGCTGTCACCGACACCCATGACTTCACCGGTCGATTTCATCTCAGGGCCGAGGATCGGGTCAACCCCTGGGAACTTGGCGAACGGGAAGACGGCTTCCTTGACGCTGTAGAAATTCGGGATGATTTCCTGGGTGAAGCCCAGCTCTTTCAGGGTTTTACCCGCCATGACACGGGCTGCGATCATCGCCAGGGACGTGCCGATGCACTTGGAAACGAATGGCACGGTCCGCGAAGCGCGCGGGTTGACTTCGATCACGTAGATCTTGTCGCCCTGCAGGGCCAGCTGCACGTTCATCAGGCCGACCACGCCCAGTTCCAGGGCCATTTTCTTGACCTGAACGCGGACTTCGTCCTGCACTTCCTTGCTCAGCGAGTAAGGTGGCAGCGAGCACGCCGAGTCACCGGAGTGAACACCGGCCTGTTCGATGTGCTGCATGATTGCGCCGATGACCACGTCGGTGCCGTCGCACACCGCATCCACGTCCATCTCGATGGCGCAGTTGAGGAAGTGGTCGAGCAGTACCGGGCTGTCGTTCGACACTTGTACCGCTTCACGCAGGTAGCGCTTGAGCTCGTCCAGCTCGTAGACGATCTCCATGGCACGGCCGCCCAGTACGTAGGACGGACGCACGACCAGCGGGTAGCCGATGCTGCCCGCAGCACGGATGGCTTCTTCCTCGCTGCGCACGGTAGCGTTTGGCGGCTGCAGCAGGCTCAGGCGCTGAACCATCTGCTGGAAGCGCTCACGGTCTTCGGCGCGGTCGATGGCGTCAGGGCTGGTACCGATGATCGGCACGCCAGCTTCTTCCAGAGCGCGGGCCAGCTTCAGCGGGGTCTGGCCGCCGTAGTGAACGATCACGCCCTTCGGCTTCTCGACGCGGCAGACTTCCAGCACGTCTTCCAGGGTCAGCGGCTCGAAGTACAGGCGGTCGGACGTGTCGTAGTCGGTGGAGACGGTTTCCGGGTTGCAGTTGACCATGATGGTCTCGTAACCGTCTTCACGCAGCGCCAGGGCTGCGTGCACGCAGCAGTAGTCGAACTCGATACCCTGACCGATACGGTTAGGGCCGCCACCCAGGATCATGATCTTGTCGCGGGTCGACGGGTTGGCCTCGCACTCTTCCTCGTAGGTGGAGTACAGGTAGGCGGTATCGGTGGCGAACTCGGCGGCGCAGGTGTCGACGCGCTTGTACACCGGGAACACTTCCAGCTTGTGACGGTGGCGGCGCAGGTTCTTGTCGGTGATACCCAACAGCACTGCCAGGCGCTGGTCCGAGAAGCCCTTGCGCTTGAGGCGCAGCATGTAGTCCTTGTCGATCGACGACAATGCCAGGGTCTTGACCTTCTCTTCTTCCTTGATCAGGTCTTCCATCTGCACCAGGAACCACATGTCGATGCCGGTCAGATTGAAGATTTCTTCGCAGGTCATGCCCGAACGCATGGCGTCAGCCACGTACCAGATACGCTCGGCACCCGGCACGGTCAGCTCGCGCTTGAGGATGCTGGTGGCTTCCGGACTGGCCAGGTCGACTTTCGGGTCGAGGCCGCAGGCGCCGACTTCCAGGCCGCGCAGGGCTTTCTGCAGGGATTCCTGGAAAGTACGGCCGATGGCCATGACTTCACCCACGGATTTCATCTGGGTGGTCAGACGGGCGTCGGCTTTCGGGAATTTCTCGAAAGCGAAGCGTGGCAGCTTGGTGACGACGTAGTCGATCGACGGCTCGAAGGACGCCGGGGTGCGACCGCCAGTGATGTCGTTCTGCAGCTCGTCGAGGGTGTAACCAATGGCCAGCTTGGCGGCGATCTTGGCGATCGGGAAGCCGGTGGCCTTGGAAGCCAGGGCGGACGAACGCGATACGCGCGGGTTCATCTCGATGACGACCATGCGGCCGGTGTTCGGGCAAATGCCGAACTGGACGTTGGAACCACCGGTTTCCACACCGATTTCACGCAGCACCGCCAGCGAGGCGTTGCGCATGATCTGGTATTCCTTGTCGGTCAGGGTCTGTGCCGGGGCAACAGTGATCGAGTCTCCGGTGTGCACACCCATCGGGTCGAAGTTCTCGATCGAGCAGACGATGATGCAGTTGTCCTTTTTGTCGCGGACCACTTCCATCTCGTACTCTTTCCAGCCGATCAGCGATTCGTCGATCAGCAGCTCTTTGGTCGGCGACAGGTCCAGACCGCGGGTGCAGATTTCCTCGAACTCTTCACGGTTGTAAGCGATACCACCACCGGTGCCGCCCATGGTGAACGATGGGCGAATGATGCACGGGAAGCCAAGCTTCTCGAGGACCGCATTGGCCTCTTCCATGCTGTGGGCGATACCGGAGCGCGGGCACTCCAGGCCGATGTCCTTCATCGCCTTGTCGAAGCGCGAACGGTCTTCAGCCTTGTCGATGGTGTCAGCGTTGGCACCGATCATCTCTACGCCGAACTTCTCCAGAACGCCGTGGCGCTCCAGGTCCAGGGCGCAGTTCAGTGCGGTCTGGCCACCCATGGTCGGCAAAACGGCGTCCGGGCGCTCTTTTTCGATGATCTTGGCGACCGATTGCCACTTGATCGGCTCGATGTAGGTGGCGTCGGCCATGGCCGGGTCGGTCATGATGGTGGCTGGGTTGGAGTTCACCAGGATGACGCGGAAACCTTCCTCGCGCAGGGCTTTACAGGCCTGGGCGCCGGAGTAGTCGAATTCGCAGGCCTGGCCGATCACGATCGGGCCAGCGCCGAGAATCAGGATGCTTTTGATGTCTGTACGTTTTGGCATGGTGGTCACTCAAATCCGGGGTCAGTCGGCAAGCCGCTTTGAACAATCTGGGTCAGGCGCTTCCGGGCACGGCAGGTGCCGGCCCGGGGCCTTGAAGCAGGATGCTCAGCGGCGCTTGGCCATGGCATCGGTGAAACGATCGAACAGAGGCGCGACGTCGGTCGGGCCTGGGCTCGCTTCAGGGTGGCCCTGGAAGCTGAACGCGCTCTTGTCGGTACGCTCGATACCCTGCAGGGTGCCGTCGAACAGCGACTTGTGAATGGCGCGAACGTTACCCGGCAGGGTCGCTTCGTCAACGGCAAAGCCGTGGTTCTGGCTGGTGATCATGACCACGCCGGTATCCAGGTCCTGGACCGGGTGGTTGGCACCGTGGTGGCCGTGGCCCATTTTCACGGTCTTGGCACCGGAGGCCAGGGCCAGCAGCTGGTGGCCGAGGCAGATGCCGAATACCGGAATCTCGGTTTCGAGGATTTCCTTGATCGCCTGGATCGCGTAGTCGCACGGCTCGGGGTCACCAGGGCCGTTGGACAGGAACACGCCGTCCGGGTTGAGTGCCAGCACTTCGCTGGCCGGGGTCTGGGCTGGCACCACGGTCACGCGGCAGGCACGGGCTACCAGCATGCGCAGGATGTTCAGCTTGACGCCATAGTCGAAGGCAACCACGTGGTACGGCAGGTCGGCAGCGTCGATGGTCGGGTGGCTGTCGGTTTTCAGCTCCCACACACTGGAGCGCCACTCGTAACGTTCCTTGGTGGAGACGACCTTGGCCAGGTCCATGCCCTTCAGGCCCGGGAAGCCGCGGGCAGCAGCGATGGCGGCTTCTTCGCTGATGTTGTCACCCGCCAGAATGCAGCCGTTCTGGGCGCCCTTTTCACGCAGGATACGGGTCAGGCGACGAGTGTCGATGCCGGCGATGGCAACGACGTTGTTGGCCTTGAGGTACTCAGGCAGCGACTGGGTGTTGCGCCAGTTGCTGGCCAGCAGCGGCAGGTCACGGATGACCAGGCCAGCGGACCAGACGCGGTTCGACTCGGCGTCTTCCGGGGTAGTACCGGTGTTGCCGATGTGCGGGTAGGTCAGGGTAACGATTTGCTGCGCGTAGGAAGGGTCTGTAAGGATTTCCTGGTAGCCGGTCATAGCGGTGTTGAATACCACCTCACCAACGGTCTGACCGTCGGCACCGATGGCTTCACCGCGGAAAATACTGCCGTCGGCAAGGGCGAGTATGGCTGGCTTTGTCAAGAAGACCTCCCGTAAATCAAGCATGAAAGGGCGATCGCAGGTTGCAAAAAAGCGGAGTGACGTATGGACACGTCACCCCGCTTTCATGTGCTGAATTCAATTCGCTGCGCGCTTTTAGTGGACACACTAAAGCTGTAGCTTACAGAAAAGTGTGTTTTCGGTCTACCGCGGATGTGCCTCTAAAACACATCAATGCGACAGACTGACATCTGTGTTGGCTTCTTCGCGGGCTCGCCCGCTCCCACAGGCCCACCACAAGCCACAAGACCCGCGCAATACCTGTGGGAGCGGGCAAGCCCGCGAAGCAGCCAGCACCGCCAGAACGGCTTAACGCAGCTCGAGCACATCCTGCATGTCGTACAGCCCCGGCTCGCGCCCATCCAGCCACAGCGCCGCACGCACGGCACCCTTGGCGAAGGTCATGCGACTGGAGGCCTTGTGGGTGATTTCCAGGCGCTCGCCTTCGGCAGCGAACAACACAGTGTGATCGCCCACCACATCGCCGGCACGCACGGTGGCGAAACCGATGGTTTTGCGATCCCGCGCGCCGGTCTGCCCTTCACGGCCATACACGGCCACTTCCTGCAGGTCACGGCCCAGCGCATTGGCAACCACTTCCCCCATGCGCAGTGCAGTACCCGACGGGGCATCGACCTTGTGCCGGTGGTGCGCCTCGATGATTTCGATATCGACATCATCGCCCAGCACCCGCGCAGCCATATCCAGCAGCTTCAGGCTAAGGTTGACACCCACGCTGAAGTTGGCGGCGAACACGATTGGAATGTCCTTGCCAGCCTCAGCCAACAACTGCTTCTCTTCGACTGTAAAACCGGTCGTGCCGATGATCATCGCCTTGCCGTGCTTGCGGCAGAACGCCAGGTTTTTCAGGGTCACCGAGGGGTGAGTGAAATCGATCAGCACATCGAACTCGTCGGCAACCTTGGCCAGGTCGTCGGACAACAGCACGCCAATTCGGCCAAGTGCCGCCAGCTCTCCGGCATCAGCCCCGACCAACGAGCTGTCAGGGCGATCAATTGCCGCAGTCAGCCCTGCACCTGAGGTTTGTTGCACGGCTTCGATGAGGGTTTTACCCATCCGCCCCGCCGCGCCCATCACTGCAATACGTCGCATAACCTGTTCCTTGTCAGAGATCGCCGAAGAAGCGCTTCACACCATCGAACCAGCCGCTGGCCTTGGGCGAGTGGGAACTGTCGCCTTCCAGCGAATCACGCAGCTCTTCGAGCAGCTCGCGCTGGCGACGGCTGAGGTTGACCGGGGTTTCTACGGCCACACGGCACAGCAGGTCACCCGCACCACCGCCACGCACCGGGGCAACACCCTTGCCACGCAGACGGAACTGCTTACCGGTCTGGGTACCTTCCGGAATCCTCAGCTTCACACGACCATCCAGGGTCGGCACTTCCAGCTCGCCACCCAGGGCAGCATCGGTGTAGCTGATCGGTACTTCACAGTACAGGTGCTTGCCATCACGCTGGAAGATTTCGTGCTCACGCACGCTGATCACCACGTACAGGTCGCCGGTCGGGCCACCATGAGTACCCGCCTCGCCCTCACCCGACAGACGGATGCGGTCGCCGGTATCAACACCTGCCGGCACCTTGACCGACAGCGTCTTGTATTCCTCGACACGCCCCTCACCGTGGCACGAAGTGCACGGGTCGGTAATGATCTTGCCTTGGCCATGGCAGCGCGGGCAGGTCTGCTGCACCGAGAAGAAGCCTTGCTGCATGCGCACCTGGCCGATGCCGCCGCAGGTCGGGCAGGTCGACGGGGTCGAGCCCTTCTTGGCACCGGAACCGTCGCAAGGCTGGCAGTTGACCAGGGTGGGCACGCGGATGCTGACCGTAGTGCCACGCACCGCTTCTTCCAGGTTCAGTTCCAGGGTGTAGCGCAGGTCGCTGCCGCGCTGGGCACCGCCTCGACCACCACCGCGGCCGCCGCCACCGAAGAAGTCGCTGAACACATCACCGAAGATGTCGGAGAAGTTGGCACCACCAAAGCCGGCACCACCGCCACCCATGCTTGGGTCGACACCCGCATGGCCATACTGGTCGAAGGCCGCACGCTTGCTCGCGTCCGACAGCACTTCGTAGGCCTCGTTGGCCTCCTTGAACTTGTCTTCCGATTCTTTATCGCCCGGATTGCGGTCCGGGTGATACTTCATCGCCAAACGGCGGTAAGCCTTCTTGAGGTCCGCTTCAGTGGCGCCGCGCTCGACACCCAGGACCTCATAATAATCACGCTTGGACATAGGTCATTTGCACCTTGTTGGGCGTCTGGCATCTGCGCCACGCCATCAGCACCCGCCCGCTACCCATAAGAGCCACTGACAGATGCTGTAAAAATTCTCGAATTCCAGATACGCCAACGCGGGAGCAAGCCCCCGCGCGGCGACATCCTACCAGCTCACCGGCAAACGACGGTGAACTGGCCGACAACATGCAGGGATTACTGCTTGTTGTTGTCTTTCACTTCTTCGAACTCGGCGTCAACCACGTCATCGTGCTTGGCTTCCGGCTCGGCCTGCTGCGCGCCACCCTGAGGCTGTTCAGCCGACTGCTCGGCGTACATCTTCTGGGCAACCGGGGCAGAGACCTTGGACAGCTCTTCAACCTTGGCGTCGATGGCAGCCTTGTCGTCGCCTTTGACAGCGGCTTCCAGGGCAACAACGGCGGCCTCGATGGCGGTTTTCTCTTCAGCGGTAACCTTGTCACCTGCGTCAGCGACCATCTTGCGGGTCGAGTGCACCAGCGCGTCACCCTGGTTACGGGCAGCGGCCAGCTCTTCGAACTTGCGGTCTTCCTCGGCGTTGGCCTCGGCGTCACGCACCATGCGCTCGATCTCTTCGTCCGACAGGCCGGAGTTGGCCTTGATCACGATCGACTGAGTCTTGCCGGTAGCCTTGTCTTTCGCGCCTACGTGCAGGATGCCGTTGGCGTCGATGTCGAAGGTCACTTCGATTTGCGGCACGCCACGCGGTGCTGGCGGAATGTCAGCCAGGTCGAACTTGCCCAGCGACTTGTTCTGCGCAGCCTGCTTACGCTCACCCTGCAGCACGTGAATGGTCACGGCGCTCTGGTTGTCGTCGGCAGTCGAGAACACCTGCGACTTCTTGGTCGGGATGGTGGTGTTCTTCTCGATCAGCGCGGTCATCACGCCGCCCATGGTTTCGATACCCAGGGTCAGCGGGCTGACGTCCAGCAGCAGTACGTCTTTCACGTCACCGGCCAGTACCGCACCCTGGATGGCAGCACCCATGGCAACCGCTTCGTCCGGGTTCACGTCCTTGCGCGCTTCCTTACCGAAGAAGTCGGCCACTTCTTTCTGCACCAGCGGCATGCGGGTCTGACCGCCGACCAGGATCACGTCGTCGATCTTGCTGGCGTCGATGCCGGCGTCTTTCAGGGCGATGCGGCAAGGCTCGATGGTACGTTTGACCAGGTCTTCGACCAGCGACTCCAGCTTGGCGCGGGAGATCTTCACGTTCAGGTGCTTAGGACCGGTGGCATCTGCAGTGATGTACGGCAGGTTGACGTCGGTCGACTGAGCGGACGACAGCTCGATCTTGGCCTTTTCTGCGGCTTCTTTCAGGCGCTGCAGGGCCAGAGGATCGTTCTTCAGGTCCATGCCCGACTCTTTCTTGAACTCGTCGACAAGGTAGTCGATCAGGCGCATGTCGAAGTCTTCGCCACCCAGGAAGGTGTCGCCGTTGGTAGCCAGTACTTCGAACTGGTGCTCACCGTCGACTTCGGCGATTTCGATGACCGAAACGTCGAAGGTACCACCACCCAGGTCATAAACGATGACGGTGTGGTCGCCCTTGGCCTTGTCCATACCGTAGGCCAGCGCAGCGGCAGTCGGCTCGTTGATGATGCGTTTTACGTCCAGGCCAGCGATGCGGCCGGCGTCTTTGGTCGCCTGACGCTGGCTGTCGTTGAAGTAGGCCGGAACGGTGATGACCGCTTCGGTGACTGGCTCGCCGAGGTAGTCTTCGGCGGTCTTCTTCATTTTCTTCAGGACTTCGGCGCTGATCTGCGGCGGAGCCATTTCCTTGCCAGCAGCCTCGACCCAGGCGTCACCGTTGTTCGCCTTGACGATCTTGTACGGCACCAGCTTGATGTCTTTCTGCACGACATCTTCTTCGAAGCGGCGGCCAATCAGGCGCTTCACTGCGAACAGGGTGTTGTGCGGGTTGGTGACGGCCTGGCGCTTGGCCGACTGGCCAACCAGGATTTCGCCATCGTTGGCGTAGGCCACGATCGAAGGGGTAGTACGCGCACCTTCGGCGTTTTCGATGACTTTGACGTTACCGTTTTCCAGAATGGAGACGCACGAGTTGGTGGTCCCCAGGTCGATACCGATGATTTTGCCCATGTTAACTCTCCCGAAACTTGAATTTGGTAGCAGCGACTACTTTGGCCAACTGCGGTAATACTTGAAGGCTTGACACCTAGATGGGGATGCCCGGAAGGATTTCAAGCCTTTTCATTGATCGAGGGTTGCGCCGCGCTCGGCGCCTTGCTGACCACCACCATGGCGGGGCGCAGCAGGCGGCCGTTCAGCAGGTAACCCTTCTGGAACACGTTCAGCACGCTGTTTGGCTCGACCTCGGCGTTTTCCTGCATGGCCATGGCCTGGTGGTGCTCAGGGTTGAACGGCTGGCCGTGCGGGTCGACCGCTTCAAGGTTGTAGCGCTTGAGGGTGTCCTGGAACATCTTCAGGGTCAGCTCGACACCTTCGCGGATCTGCTTGACGTGCTCATCCTCGGCACTGGAGTGAGCCAGGGCCAGCTCCAGGCTGTCGATCACCGGCAGCAAGTCGCTGGAGAACTTCTCCAGGGCGAACTTGTGGGCTTTTTCCACGTCCTGCTCGGCACGACGGCGTACGTTCTGCAGGTCGGCAACGGCGCGCAGCGCCTGGTCCTTGGCTGCGGCCAGCTGTTCCTCGAGCTCCAGAACACGGGTATCAGCTGCATTGCCTGCACCGGTTTCTTCCACGTTAAGGTCTTTCTCGTTCAGCTGCTCATCAGCCATGGGGTCTCTCCTGCGCAATTTTGTGGACTGCGAGCCAGGCTCGCCTTGGATGACGGCTATATGGGGCCGGAAAAACCAGGTTCAAGGGGCAAGGTGGTTTTCAAGGCTGCAACAGAATCTGCGAAGGGGCATTGGCAGGCCTGAAAAAAGTACTGTATAAATAACCAGACCTGACTTTCGGGAGCCGCCCCCATGCTGGTGCACCTGTCCATTCACAACTACGCCATCGTCGAGCACCTCGACCTCGAAATCGCCCGTGGCATGTCCGTCATCACCGGCGAGACCGGTGCCGGCAAATCGATCATGCTCGACGCCCTCGGCCTGGCCCTGGGCGACCGTGCCGACAGCGGCGTGGTGCGCCCCGGCACCGACAAGGCAGACATCCTGGCCACCTTCGACCTGGTGGACATTCCCGAAGCGCATACCTGGCTGGCCGAGCGCGACCTGAACAACGAAGGCCTGTGCATCTTGCGCCGGGTGATCACCGCCGAAGGCCGCAGCCGTGGCTACATCAACGGCACGCCCTGCCCGCTCGGCGACCTCAAGGCGCTGGGCGAACTGCTGATCGATATCCACAGCCAGCACGAGCACCAGTCCCTGCTCAAGACCGACACCCATCGTCGCCTGCTTGACGAGTATGCCGGTGCCGTCGACCTGGCACGCCAGGTACAGCTTGCAGCCAAGCGCTGGAACCAGACCCGCCTGGAGCTGGAGCGCCTGTCCAACTCGGGCGACGAGCAGCGCGCCCGCCACCAGTTGCTCAGTTACCAGCTGGAAGAACTGGACAACCTCGGCCTGGGCGAGCACGAACTGGAGCAGCTGGAACAGGAACACAAGAACCTGACCAGCGCCGAAGCCCTGTTCGGCATCTGCCGCCAGGTCATCGACCAGTGCAGCGAGAGCGATTCGGGCAATGTGCTCAGCGCCCTCACCTCCAGTCTCAACCGCCTGGGTGCCGCCACCAACTCGCCCAAGGCACTGAGCGAAGCGGCCAACCTGATCGCCAGCGCACAGATCCAGGTCGAAGAAGCCGTGGGCGAGCTCAACCGCTTCCTCGACAACTTCGACGCCGACCCGATGCGCCTGCAAGCCCTGGAAGAGCGCCTGGACACCATCTATACCCTGGCGCGCAAACACCGGGTGCACCCCACCGAACTGCCCCACCTGCAACAGCAATTGATGGAAGAGCTGGAAGGCCTTAACGCCAGCGACGAGTCGATCGAGCGGCTGGGCGAAGAGCTTGCCGCCTTTGCCCAGCACTATAAAGAGAAGGCGCGCGAACTCAGCGGCCTGCGCCAGCAAGCGGCGCAGCAACTGGCAGGCGCGGTAGAGCAGGAAATCCAGCGCCTGGGCATGCCTGGCGGGCGCTTCTGCATAGAGCTCACACCCAACGAAGGCACAGACCTGTCACCCCATGGCCTGGAGCAGATCGAACTGCTGGTCAGCGCCAACCCTGGCCAGCCACTCAAGGGCCTGGCGAAGGTGGCGTCGGGCGGTGAGCTGTCACGTATCAGCCTGGCGATCCAGGTGATCACGGCGCAGACCTCGCGCATTCCCACCCTGGTGTTCGACGAAGTCGACGTGGGTATTGGCGGGCCAACGGCAGAAATCGTCGGCCAATTGCTGCGGCGCCTGGGCGAGCGCGGCCAGGTACTGACCGTGACCCACCTGCCGCAGGTGGCGGCGCAGGGGCATCACCATTTGTTCGTGCACAAGGTGCGCAACAGCGACACCACCCACACCGCCGTGGCTAGCCTTGGCAAGCGTGAGCGCGTGGAAGAAGTGGCGCGGATGCTCGGCGGCATCGACCTGACCAAGGAGTCCCTGGCCCACGCACGCAAGATGGTGGTGAGCGGCAAGGCCTGAGCCTTGCTTTTCCAGGACGATTCGCGGGCACGCCCGCTCCCACAGGGTGGTCACAGGACCTGAAACCTGAGGTGTACCTGTGGGAGCGGGCGCGCCCGCGAAGAGGCCGGCACGGACAACAAATCTTTTAGCCCCAGAATGCACAAAGGCGACCCGAAGGTCGCCTTTGCCATCCATAACGAAAAATCGTTACTTCTTCTTACGCACATACAGGACCAGATTGTGGTCCACCAGCTCGAAGCCATGCTCGGCCACGATTTCGCGCTGGCGCTTCTCGATTTCAGCATCCATGAATTCGATGACTTCACTGGTATCCACGTTCACCATGTGGTCGTGGTGACCGCCGTCGGCCAGCTCGAACACTGCATGACCGCCGTCGAAGTTGTGGCGAACCACCAGACCCGCCGCCTCGAACTGGGTCAGCACGCGATAGACGGTGGCCAGGCCTACATCCTCGCCAGCCTCCATCAGCGCCTTGTAGACATCCTCTGCACTCATGTGACGCTGCTCGGTAGAGTCGAGCATCTGAAGGATCTTGACTCGAGGCAGGGTCACCTTGAGACCGGCTTTGCGCAATTCGCTATTTTCAACCATGGTCAGCTTTCTCGCCGATGCTGCTTCGCAGCTTCTCTTAATACGGGTATGATCGGGGTTTACGTTGTCCAGCCAAGATAGTGGAAGTCGCCCACCGATGCAAAACACCAAGCTCTTGCTAACCAGCCTCACCCTAGTGGGACTGCTCGCACTCGCCGGTTGCTCGTTTCCCGGGGTTTACAAAATCGACATCCAGCAGGGCAATGTCGTCACGCAAGACATGATAGACCAATTACGCCCGGGAATGACCCGCCGGCAAGTAAGGTTTATCATGGGCAACCCGCTGATTCAGGATACCTTCAACACCAATCGCTGGGATTACCTGTACAGCCTGCAGCCTGGTGGCGGTAAGCGCCAGCAAGAACGCATGAGTGTATTTTTCAACGAAAGCGATCAACTGGTCAGCCTGTCTGGCGACTTCATGCCAGGCGTCAGCCGCGATCAGGAAATCCTCGGTGGCAGCAGCGACACCACCATCAGCCCGGCCACCGAGCCAGGCCAGACCGAGCAGCCGGCAGCGCAGCCTGAAGAAAAACCGGCCAAGCCAGGTTCGACCGAAGAGGCCATCCAGCGCGAGATCGACACCATCGAGACCACCCCGGTCCCGACCCCCGCACCGCTGGAAACCCGGTAGCCGGGAAGCAGGTGCAAAAAAGCCCGGACGTGTTCCGGGCTTTTTATTGCCGCCCGTTCAGTCAGGCATTCAGTTGCTTGGCACGCTGGCAGAACGCATCGACCAGCGTGTTGGCCGCCTGATTGAATAGCGGGCCCAACGTGGCACGCACAATCGGCCCGGCGTAATCGAAGGACAGGTCCAGGCTGATCTTGCAGGCCTTTTCACCCAGTGGCTTGAACACCCAAACACCATGCAGCTGGGTGAATGGCCCTTCTTCGAGATTCATCTCGATGGACTGCCCCGGCACCAGCACGTTACGCGTAACGAAGTGCTGGCTCATGCCACCCTTGGCCACTTCGAGCTTGGCACGCATGTGTGTATCGCTGGTTTCGATCACCGTCGAGGCCGAGCACCACGGCAAAAACTCAGGGTAGCTGGCTACATCGTTGACCAGATCGTAAAGCGCCTGGGCGGGGTATGGCAGCAGGGCGGAGCGTTGAATATGGGTAGTCATCCAGGCGTCACTTCCAAGGCTGGGTGGCGGCGCTTCGCAGCGTGCCGAAAACAGGTTCTGTGCGTATGACAGGGTTTGTATTGTCCGGTATTCATTCCAGTGGCTCAAGCACACCGAAATCCCATAGCGGACGACGCGCGGACTTGCCTATAATGCCGCCCCTATGGCTAAGCAAAAAAAACATCCGACCGGGACCATCGCGCAAAACAAGAAAGCGCGACACGATTACTTCATCGAACACAAGTTCGAGGCCGGGCTGGTCCTGTCCGGCTGGGAAGTAAAAAGCCTGCGAGCCGGCAAGGCGCACCTGACTGACAGCTACGTGCTGCTCAAGGACGGTGAGGCCTGGCTGTTCGGCAGCCACATCACCCCGCTGACCACGGCCAGCACCCACGTCATCGCCGACCCTACACGCACCCGCAAGCTGCTGCTGAACAAGCGCGAGCTAGAGCGCGTGGAAGCGGCTGTGGCGCAAAAAGGCTACACCTGCGTGGCTTTGGCGCTGTACTGGAGCAAGCACCTGATCAAGTGCGAAATCGCACTGGGCAAGGGCAAGAAGGAATTCGACAAGCGCGACACCATGCGCGAGCGCGATTCCAACCGCGAGCTGCAGCGGGCTGTGCGGAACAAGGGCAAGGAAGAGTAACCAGCCTGCCCGGCCGCTGTGGGAGCGGCCTTGTGTCGCGAAAGGGCTGCGAAGCAGCCCCAGCAATCTGCGCATCGGCGCCGATCCTGGGGCCGCTCTGCGACCCTTTCGCGACGCAAGGCCGCTCCCACAGGCCCCGCGTTACAGCACAAAAAACGCGCTCTCAGCGCCCGCTGCGCCGCTCCGCCCGCGCCACCCGCTGCGCTTCTTCGTGCGCCTCTTCCAGCACCTCCTGCACATACAAAATGTGCCGGCTGGACACCTCCCGCGCATCATCCGCCCTGCCCTCGACAATCGCCAGGTACAGCTCCCGGTGCTGACTGATCAGCATGTCCCGGGTTTCGGTGCGCTGCTGGTACATGCCGCCGATGTTGGTCACCACGTTGCGCTTGAGCAGGTCGAACAACCCCCGGATGGTGTGCAGCAACACCGCGTTATGGCTGGCCTCGGCGATCGCCAGGTGGAAGCGCGCATCAGCCGCGCCCTCCTCCGCACGGGTTACCTCGTCGAACCTGGCATAGCAGTCCTGCAGCGTATCGAAGGCCGCCTTCAAGCGCGCCCGGTCCGGTTCGGTGGCACGCTGGGCAGCGTAGTAGGCACAGGACGCCTCCAGGGTATGGCGGAATTCAAGCAGGTCACGCTGCGCTTCGGCACTGTGCTCGAGCAACTGCAGCAACGGGTCGCTGAAGGTGGACCCCAACGACTCCGCCACAAAATTGCCCCCGCCCTGACGGCTGACCAACAGCCCCTTGGCCACCAGCTTCTGGATCGCCTCACGCAGTGACGGGCGGGACACACCAAACTGCTCGGCCAGGACGCGCTCGGCCGGCAGCCGCTGCCCCGAGATCAGCGTGCCTTCCAGAATCATCCCCTCCAGCCGATCGACAATGTCGTCGGACAGGCGCCGTTGGCGTACCTGATCAAAAACCATCACATGCTCTCCACAAACCCCCGGGCAAATGTCAGGGGGTGCCTATTCTCGCCGATCCAGGCCACGCAAACACCCATCAAGCCGCGATTTTCCCACCACATCAGATGCCCGCTCATCGGTACACGACCAAAGTTTTGCACAGGACAAATTGACACACCCACGACAGCGCTTTTAACCTAGCGTCCAGCCATTGCAAATTGGTCTTACCAATTATCCAATGCCAGTGCCTGACCAACAACAATTAGGGGCCACCCCATATGCAAACCTGGCAACAACTCTATACCCCGCTTGGTAGTCTCGGCCTGTCCGCACTGGCGGCGGTCATCCCTATCGTGTTCTTCTTCCTGGCCCTCGCCGTGTTCCGCCTCAAGGGCCACGTAGCGGGCAGCATCACCCTCGCGCTGTCGATCCTGGTGGCGATCTTCGCCTTCCAGATGCCTGTCGACATGGCCCTCGCCGCCGCGGGTTACGGCTTCCTCTATGGCCTCTGGCCAATTGCCTGGATCATCGTTGCCGCGGTGTTCCTGTACAAACTCACGGTCAAGAGCGGCCAGTTCGAAGTGATCCGCAGCTCGGTGCTGTCGATTACCGACGACCAGCGCCTGCAAGTGCTGCTGATCGGCTTCTGCTTCGGCGCCTTCCTCGAAGGTGCGGCGGGCTTTGGCGCACCGGTGGCCATCACTGCCGCACTGCTGGTGGGCCTGGGCTTCAACCCGCTGTACGCTGCCGGCCTGTGCCTGATCGCCAACACCGCGCCAGTGGCCTTCGGCGCCCTGGGCATCCCGATCATCGTGGCCGGCCAGGTCACCGGTATCGACGCCTTCCACATCGGCGCCATGACCGGCCGCCAGCTGCCGCTGCTGTCGCTGTTCGTGCCGTTCTGGCTGGTGTTCATGATGGACGGCCTGCGTGGCGTGAAGGAAACCTGGCCTGCCGCCCTGGTCGCCGGCCTGAGCTTTGCCGTCACCCAGTACTTCACCTCGAACTTCATCGGCCCGGAACTGCCAGACATCACCTCGGCCCTGGCCAGCCTGATCTGCCTCACCCTGTTCCTGAAAGTCTGGCAGCCCAAGCGTGCGTTCAGCGAGGCCAAAGGCAGTGTCGGCGCAGCCGTTGTGCAGCCAAGCGGCAGCCAGCCTAGCCCGTACAGCTTTGGCGAGATCTTCAAGGCCTGGTCGCCGTTCCTGATCCTCACCGTGCTGGTCACCATCTGGACCCTGAAGCCGTTCAAGGCGGCTTTCTCGCCGGGCGGCGCGATGTACAACTTCGTGTTCAACTTCGCCATCCCGCACCTCGACCAGCTGGTGATCAAGACCGCACCGATCGTTGCCGCGCCGACCACCATGCCAGCGGTGTTCAAGCTCGACCCGATCTCCGCCACCGGCACCGCGATCTTCCTCTCGGCGCTGATCTCGATGGCAGTGCTGAAGATCAACTTCAAAACTGGTCTTACCACTTTCAAAGAAACCTTCTGGGAACTGCGCTGGCCGATTCTGTCGATCGGCATGGTGTTGGCCTTCGCCTTCGTCACCAACTACTCGGGCATGTCCTCGACCATGGCCCTGGTGCTGGCCGGTACCGGCGCCGCGTTCCCGTTCTTCTCGCCGTTCCTCGGCTGGCTGGGCGTGTTCCTGACCGGCTCGGACACCTCGTCCAACGCCCTGTTCAGCTCGCTGCAGGCCACCACCGCGCACCAGATCGGGGTCAACGACACCCTGCTGGTGGCGGCCAACACCAGCGGTGGCGTAACCGGCAAGATGATCTCGCCGCAATCGATCGCCGTGGCCTGCGCCGCTACCGGCCTGGTCGGCAAGGAATCCGACCTGTTCCGCTTCACCGTCAAGCACAGCCTGTTCTTCGCCACCATCGTCGGCCTGATCACCCTGATCCAGGCTTACTGGCTGACCGGCATGCTGGTTCATCACTAAAGTGAAAGGGGCCGGGCGCCGTCGCGCGCCCGGCACACCCACAAGCAACGCTGCGAGAATCCATGATCATTTCTGCCTCTACCGACTATCGCGCCGCGGCCCAACGCAAGCTGCCCCCCTTCCTGTTCCACTACGCTGACGGCGGCGCCTACGCCGAACACACCCTGCGCCACAACGTGTCGGACCTGGCCGGCATCGCCCTGCGCCAGCGCGTGTTGAACAACATGTCCGAGCTCAGCCTGGAAACCAGGCTGTTCGACGAAACCCTGAGCATGCCGGTGGCCCTGGCCCCGGTCGGCCTCACCGGCATGTATGCCCGCCGTGGCGAAGTGCAGGCAGCGCGCGCGGCAGCCGCCCATGGCATCCCGTTCACGATGTCTACCGTGTCGGTGTGCCCAATCGAAGAAGTGGCGCCCGCCATCGACCGGCCGATGTGGTTCCAGCTGTATGTGCTCAAGGATCGCGGCTTCATGCGCAATGCCCTGGAGCGGGCCAAGGCCGCCGGCGTGAAGACCCTGGTGTTCACCGTGGACATGCCCGTACCCGGTGCCCGCTACCGCGACGCCCACTCTGGCATGAGCGGCAGGAACGGCCCGCTGCGCCGCGTGCTGCAAGCCATGACCCACCCCGAGTGGGCATGGGACGTGGGCGTGATGGGCCGCCCGCATGACCTGGGCAACATCTCCAAATACCGTGGCAACCCCACCGGCCTTGCCGACTACATCGGCTGGCTGGGCAACAACTTCGACCCGTCCATTTCCTGGAAGGACCTGGAGTGGATCCGCGAGTTTTGGGACGGCCCGATGATCATCAAGGGCATCCTCGATGCCGATGACGCCCGCGATGCGGTCAAGTTCGGTGCCGACGGTATCGTGGTGTCCAACCACGGCGGCCGCCAGCTCGACGGCGTGCTGTCCAGCGCCCGTGCCCTGCCGGCAATTGCCGACGCGGTCAAAGGCGACCTGAAGATCCTGGCCGACTCGGGCATTCGCAGTGGCCTGGACGTGGTGCGCATGATCGCCCTGGGTGCCGACACCGTACTGATCGGCCGCGCCTTCCTCTACGCCCTTGCCGTGCATGGCCAGGCCGGCGTGAAAAACCTGCTCGAGCTGTTCGAAAAGGAAATGCGCGTGGCCATGGTGCTGACCGGTGCCAAGTCGATCAGCGAGATCACCCGCGACTCGCTGGTACGCGAACTGGGCGCCTGAACGCCTGCAAGAACCACCGCCTGAATGACCCGGGGCATGTAGCGCACAGACGCCACAGCCCCGCGAGGAGACTGCATGAGCCTGCCTGCCGCGTTCCTGCGTGATGCCGAGCGCCTGATCCCCGCCGAACGCCGCTTCGACGACCCCACCTCCACCCTGGCCTTCGGCACCGACGCCAGCTTCTACCGCTTGATCCCCAAGCTGGTGGTGCGCGTCGAGTCCGAGGACGAAGTGGTCGGCCTGATCAAACTGGCCCAGCGCGAGCGGGTGCCGGTCACCTTCCGCGCTGCCGGCACCAGCCTGTCTGGCCAGGCCATCAGCGACTCGGTGCTGATCGTGCTCGGCGATAACTGGAACGGCCGCGAAATCCGTCGCCAGGGCGAGCAGATTCGCCTGCAACCCGGCGTGATCGGCGCCCAGGCCAACGCCTGGCTGGCCCCCTTCGGGCGCAAGATCGGCCCCGACCCCGCCTCGATCAACGCCTGCAAGATCGGCGGCATCGTCGCCAACAACGCCAGCGGCATGTGCTGCGGCACCGCGCAAAACACCTACCACACCCTGGCGGGCCTGCGCCTGGTGCTGGCCGACGGCACCCGCCTGGACAGCGAAGACCCGGCCAGCGTCGCCGCCTTCGAAAGCAGCCACGCCGAGCTGCTGGAAGCACTGGCCCGCCTGGGCCGCGAAACCCGCGCCAACACCGCGCTGGCCGACCGCATCCGGCACAAATACCGGCTGAAGAACACCACCGGCCTGTCACTGAACGCACTGGTGGACTACGACCAGCCGCTGGACATTTTGCAGCACCTGCTGGTCGGCTCCGAAGGCACCCTGGGCTTCATCAGCGCCGTCACGTACGACACCGTGCCCGACCACCCGCACAAGGCCAGCGCCCTGCTGGTGTTCCCCAGCGTCGAAAGCTGCTGCCGCGCGGTACCCGTGCTCAAGCAGCAGCCGGTCTCGGCCGTGGAACTGCTCGACCGCCGCAGCCTGCGCTCGGTGCAGAACATGCCCGGCATGCCGCTGTGGGTAAAAGGCCTGTCGGACAATGCCTGCGCCCTGCTGATCGAATCCCGCGCCGCCAGCCAGAGCCTGTTGCACGAGCAACTGCAGCAGGTCATGGCCTCGATCGCCGACTTCCCGCTGGAACAGCAAGTGGACTTCAGCGAAGACCCGGCCGTGTACAACCAGTTGTGGAAAATCCGCAAGGACACCTTCCCCGCCGTCGGTGCCGTGCGCCAGACCGGCACCACGGTCATCATCGAAGACGTGACCTTCCCCGTCGAGCAACTGGCCGAAGGCGTCAACCGCCTGATCCAGCTGTTCGACAAGCACCACTATGACGAAGCGATCATTTTCGGCCACGCGCTGGAAGGCAACCTGCACTTCGTCTTTACCCAGGGGTTCAACAGCGCCGAAGAAGTCGCCCGTTACCAGGCGTTCATGGACGACGTGGCGCAACTGGTGGCGGTGGAGTTTGGCGGCTCGCTCAAGGCCGAGCACGGCACCGGGCGCAACATGGCGCCTTTCGTGGAGCTGGAGTGGGGGCACGACGCCTACCAGCTGATGTGGAAGCTCAAGCGCCTGCTCGACCCCAACGGCATCCTCAACCCCGACGTGGTGTTGAGCGACGACCCGGATATCCACCTGAAAAACCTCAAGCCGCTGCCTGCCGCCGACGAAATCGTCGACAAGTGCATCGAGTGCGGCTTCTGCGAACCGGTGTGCCCGTCTAAAGGCCTGACCCTCAGCCCGCGCCAGCGCATCGTCATGTGGCGCGACATCCAGGCCAAGCAGCGCGCCGGCATCGATACCCGTGAACTGATGCAAAGCTACCAGTACCAGGGCATCGACACCTGCGCCGCTACTGGCCTGTGCGCCCAGCGCTGCCCGGTCGGCATCAACACTGGCGAGCTGGTGAAGAAACTGCGCAGCCAGGCCGCCGACCACGCTAAAACCGCCGACTGGCTGGCCGAGCATTTCCACACTGCCCTAAGCGGTGCGCGCCTGACCCTGACCGCCGCCAACACCGCACGCAAATTGCTAGGCGCCCCACGCCTGGGCCGCCTGAGCGCCTCGCTGAGCAAAGCCAGCAAAGGCCGCCTGCCCCAATGGACCCCGGCCATGCCGCAACCGCTGCGCCCCCTGGCCTTCGGCGCGCCCAGCAACGACGCCCGCCCCCGCGTGGTGTACCTGGCCGCCTGCGTCTCCCGGGTAATGGGCCCGGCCTATGCCGACCGCGAGCAAAGCTCGCTGCTGGACAAAACCCGCGCCCTGCTGGAAAAGGCCGGTTACCAGGTGGTGTTCCCCGACAACGCCGACAGCCTGTGCTGCGGCCAACCGTTCGCCTCCAAGGGCTACCCCGAGCAGGCCGAACACAAGCGCCAGGAGCTGATCACCGCCCTGCTGCACGCCAGCCGCGGCGGCCTCGACCCGATCTATTGCGACACCAGCCCCTGCACCCTGCGCCTGGTGCAGGACCTGGGCGACACCCGGCTGGACCTGTACGACCCGGTGCGCTTCATCCGCACCCACCTGCTCGACCGACTGGAGTTCACCCCCCAGGACGAACCGGTAGCCGTGCACGTAACCTGCAGCACCCAGCACCTGGGCGAAAGCCAGGCCTTGATCGACCTGGCGCGGCGTTGCAGCAAACAGGTGGTGATCCCGGAAGGCATTCATTGCTGCGGGTTTGCCGGTGACAAAGGCTTTACCACCCCCGAGTTGAACGCCCACTCGCTGCGCAGCCTGAAGGACGCCGTGCAGTATTGCAGCGAAGGTATTTCCACCAGCCGCACCTGCGAGATAGGCCTGTCGAGCCACAGCGGCATCGACTACCACGGCCTGGTTTACCTGGTAGACCGCGTCACCCGGCCACGCAGCCTCTAACGCGTTGATATAGGTGGGGAGCGCTGTGTAGGAGCGGGTTTACCCGCGAAGAGGCCGGCCCTGCTGGCCAATTTCTACCCGCCGACCACCGTCGCAGCCACCACCGTCTTCGCGGGTAAACCCGCTCCTACGCAGATTGGAGGTGG
>NZ_JBICMK010000106.1:0-13953 GCF_043106315.1 Pseudomonas sp. FYR_5
GTTTTGCCCGCTTCAACGGTAATGGTCTGGCCGTTGGACAGGGTCACGGTTACCGGAGTCTGGGCAGGGTTGCTCAGGGTCACGGTATAAGTGATCACGCCGCCTTCGGTCACGCTTGGCGAGGCGGTCAGGGTTGCAGTGGTGGCATCGACCGAGTCGTTGATCGTGGTCTGAGCCGGCGTCGGGTTCGGGGTCAGTTGTTCGAAGTTGCCGCCCGTGGCGTTCTCGATCGTGACACTGACAGTCGAACCGTTGTTGTAGACGTCATTGGCCGGGGTCTGGAAGTCGACGCTGCCTTGGGTCTTGCCCGCTTCAACGGTGATGACCTGGCCGTTGGACAGGGTCACGGTCACCGGAGTCTGGGCAGGGTTGCTCAGGGTCACGGTGTAGGTGATCACGCCGCCTTCGGTCACGCTTGGCGAAGCAGTCAGGGTTGCGGTGGTATTGTCGAGGGTATCGGTCACTTGGGTAACCGCTGGCGTTTGCGGCAATGTCACCGCCAGCCCGCCACCACCGGCACTACCTGTCACGGTCGCCGAAATCTGCCCCCCGTCGATGTAGGGGGTATCGTTTGCCGGAACTACGACGTTGACGCTACCACTGGTCTGCCCGGCCGGAATGACGATCACGGCACCGTTGGACAGAGTAATTACCAGGTTGGTGGTCGGTGCCTGACCAACGGTGGCGGTATAAACGATTACGCCACCCGCTTCACTGATAGAAGGGGTTGCGCCAAGAATCAGATCAGTAGCGACGTTGGTATCCGTCGTCGGTGTGGTCACCAGGTTGTTGCCGTTCGTGTCCAGCAGGCCCACTTCTTCGTTATCGAGTACGCCCGCAAAGCCCAGCCCATCCGTCGGGAAACCAACCGTCGGGTCAACTCGGCCAGCCGTTTCTTCGAGCATCACGAAGCTGTGGCCACCGCCCAGCGCACCACCGCCCGCTGCTGACGGGCCAGCGGCGGTAGCTTCAAGTTCAGTAGTCGGGTCAACACCAGCAGCAATAGCCTGCTGCAGCTCTTCCACCGAAGGCGCGGCCTGGGCTGCCGCCTGGCTCAGGTCAGTACTGCTGTCAGGCGCATCGGCGCTCCATTGGCTGTCACGGCCCAGATCGAGCATACGGCCATCAGCCAGCTCCAGCGTCACTGCGCCACCAGGACCGGTGAGCACTTCTTCACCGGTCAATAGACGGTCACCTTCGATAAGTACACGCCGGATGCCCTCTGGGGATACCGCAATAACCTGGCCGACAATGCTTTTGACGATGGCTACAACGCTGCTCATTGGACTCTCCGTGTGACCCGATGGGTACTTCCCTGCCAGAGCGGCGCTTGGTAGCCACTTCAGGCGGAACTATGTCGATGATCTCTTGACGTTTTTGACGTCAATATTCCGTCTATAACTTTTTGGAATTGCTTGACTGCCAAACTATTGACCTTATACATGCCATCCTAAACAATCGGCAATGTAATGTCACATTGATATTTGTACCTTAGCCAAGCGTTTCCCAAGGACAAATGTCTTACGTCATCTAAAACGTGTTAAGCCGTCAGCCCCAGCAGTTTTTCATACACCTCAGTAGCCATAAATCATGCGGCGCGGTTGTCTTACCTCGGCAATGTCAGCGTTACTGGCGTCAATATCCAGATCACTGTCAATGACCCGGACACTGACTGCCGAATAAGCACAAACCTTGCCGGAATGCGACCCGCAGAGGCCGATAACCGGCCAGAGCCGAGAGCGTGTGCTCGCTGAGGCACACCAGGCTTTCAACTCTGCACGAGCCACGAGCAGCGATTTGTCGCAAATCAAAGACATGACGTACGAGTGCGCAAATACTTGCATCCCGCTCATGGGAAAGCGCTCGCGAATATTGAATGCTAGAAGGCAATGGATCTGCTTTCTATAGATGAATTTTGACTAACAAGCTACAGGCATGCGCCAATAAACCAGCGCCTGTTTAATGACAATGACTAAGCTGGAGCCCAAGGCCCTTGCATCCCTTGGTTGGGTGGCAAGCTATGCTGCAACAAGCGGATGATGGCTGGACCAAAAATGAAACAATCATTGCTCCACTACGTCTGGTGAAAATGAAGCACGTAGAATTGTTTACTCAACACCGATTCAAGGCGAACATTGGCAGCTGCTCAAGCACCAGGGCGTGATAGCCCATATCAGCACAGCTTTACAGCACCAAAGAGAGCCAGGGTAAGCCGGTCTGACCTTAACGACGGCACACCCACCCCACCCACCACAAGGATGAAGAGAGCGCCGCGTGGAATCCGAAGTCAGTCGAGTCCAACTCAGCCACGATCCACGCAGTCAGCATGACGATCCGCTGCTGGATAGTCTGTTGAGCCTGTGTGTCCTGCATCAAAAGCCCGCCAGCCGGGTCATGCTGACAACTGGCCTACCGCTACCCGCCCAGCGCCTGAACCCGGAACTGCTGCCCCGCGCCGCGGCCCGGGCCGGCCTGCAGGGGCGCGTGCTTCAGCGAAAGCTGGAGCAGATCCCGAGTATCGCCATGCCGGCCATGCTGTTGCTGAAGGAGGGCCGCAGCGCCGTGCTGCTCGGCTGGGAGAACGACGACACCGCGCGCCTGCTACTCAGCGAGAGCGACGGTGGCGAGGTACACGTCAGCCGCGAAGCACTGCTAAGCGACTACAGCGGCCGAGTGTTCTTCGCGCAGCCGCAGCACAAGTTCGATGTAAACCATGGCAACCTCATCCCACGTGCGAAGTCGTGGTTCCGCGACACCCTGCTGCGCAGCAAGTGGTTGTATATCGACGCCATCGCCGCCAGCCTGGTGATCAACCTGATCGCCTTGGCCGCGCCGCTGTTCGTGATGAATGTGTATGACCGGGTGGTGCCAAACCAGGCCACCTCGACGCTCTGGGTACTGGCCATCGGTATCGCCGGCGCGTACATCTTCGACCTGATCCTCAAAGGCCTGCGTGGCCTGTGCCTGGACCTGGCCGGCAAGAAGACCGACCTGATCATCTCGGCAACGCTGTTTGAACGTATCGTCGGCATGTCGATGAAGTACCGACCGGCACGGGTCGGCAGCTTTGCCCAGAACATTCACGAGTTCCAGGGCCTGCGCGACTTCCTCGCCTCGCTGACCCTGACCAGCCTGATCGACCTGCCCTTTACCATCCTGATTTTGGTCGTCATCGCCATCATTGGCGGACACCTGGTGTGGATACCGGTCATCGCCTTCCCGCTGGCTCTGGGCATCGGCTACGCCCTGCAGCGGCCACTGATGGCGACCATGGAGCGGACCATGGCTCTGGCGTCAGAGCGCCAGTCCAGCCTGATCGAAACCCTGGCGGGTCTGGATGCGGTGAAGGTCAACAACGCCGAAAGCGAACGCCAGTACATGTGGGAGCAAACTCTCGGCACCCTGAGCCGGCTGGAACTGCGGGTGAAAGTGCTGTCGAGCCTGGCGATGAACATCACCCTGCTGATTCAGCAACTGGCAGGCGTGGCAATGATCTGCGTCGGCGTGTACCTGATCATCGACGGCAACCTAAGCATGGGCGGCCTGGTGGCTTGCTACATGCTCAGCGGCCGCGCCCTCGGCCCATTGGGCCAGCTCAACGGCCTGCTCGCCCGCTACCAGCAAGCCAAGGTGACCATGGTTTCCACCGACCACATGATGGATCTGCCGCAAGAGCGCAACTTCGAAGAACGCCCGCTGAGCCGCAAGGTGCTACAGGGCAGCGTCGAGTTCCGCGGAGTCGACTTCACATATCCGAACCAGCAGAACCTGGCCCTGAAGAATATCAACCTGACCATCCGCCCCGGCGAGAAGGTCGGCATCATCGGCCGCAGCGGCTCGGGAAAGAGCTCGCTGGCCAAGCTCATCGTCGGCCTCTACGAGGCCGATGGTGGCTCGCTGTTGGTCGACGGAGTAGACATTCGCCAGATCGATGTCAGCGAACTGCGTCACAACATCGGCTACGTCCCACAGGACATCCAGCTGCTCGCCGGCACCTTGCGTGACAACCTGGTCAGCGGCGCCCGCTACATCGAGGACGAACTGATCCTGCAGGCCGCTGAACTGGCGGGCGTACATGAATTTGCCCGACTGCACCCCGACGGCTACGAGCTGCAGGTGGGTGAACGCGGGCAGAACCTGTCCGGCGGCCAGCGGCAGAATGTCGCCTTGGGCCGTGCGCTGCTGCTCAACCCGCAGATCCTGCTGCTGGACGAGCCGACCAGCGCCATGGACAACACCGGTGAAGAACGCCTCAAGCAGCGCCTGCACGCGGTGGTGGAGGGCAAGACAGTACTGCTGGTCACGCACCGTGCCTCTTTGCTGTCGTTGGTAGACAGGCTGATCGTGATCGATCGCGGGCAGATTGTCGCCGACGGCCCGAAAGCCGCGGTCATGGATGCACTGAAGAAGGGGCAGATCAGTGTTGCATAAGCTGGATATGGGGCAGTTCAAGGACGGCCTGCGGCGCTATTTCAAAGGCAGCGACTCGCTTGGCGGCCAGCCGCTGCCAGAGGTAAACAAAGCCCTGATCGAAGATGCGCCGCGGGTGGTACGGCTGACCATCTGGGGCGTGATCCTGTTCTTCGTGTTCTTGATCGTATGGGCCAGCGTTGCGCAAATCGACGAAGTTACGCGGGGTGAAGGCAAGGCCATTCCGTCTTCCAAGGTGCAGAAGATCCAGAACCTGGAGGGCGGCATCGTCGCCGAAATCTTCGCCAAGGAGGGGCAGATCGTCGAAGTGGGCCAGCCATTGCTGCGCCTGGATGAAACCCGCTTCGCCTCCAACGTAGGTGAAACCGAGGCCGACCGCCTGGCCATGGCCCTGCGGGTCGAACGTTTGAGTGCCGAGGTCCAGGACATCCCGTTGGTAATCGACGAAAAGCTGCGTAAAGCCGCGCCAAACCAGGCGGCCAATGAAGAGTCGCTGTACCAGAGCCGGCGCCAGCAACTGCAAGACGAAATTGGCGGCCTGCAAGAGCAGTTGGTCCAACGCCAGCAGGAACTGCGCGAATACAGCTCCAAGCGCACCCAGTATGCCAACAGCCTTGCGCTGCTGCGCAAGGAAATCAGTATGTCCGAACCGCTGGTAGCAACCGGCGCGATTTCCCAGGTTGAAGTGCTGCGCCTGCGCCGCGCCGAAGTGGAAAACCGCGGTCAGCTGGATTCCACTGCGCTGGCGATCCCGCGCGCAGAGGCGGCCATCCGCGAGGTGCAAAGCAAGATCGAAGAGACTCGCGGCAAGTTCCGAAGTGAAGCCCTGACCCAGCTTAACGAGGCACGCACCGAACTGAACAAGGCTACCGCCACCAGCAAGGCGCTGGACGACCGGGTGCACCGCACACTGGTCACTTCGCCCGTGCGGGGTATCGTCAAGCAACTGCTGGTGAACACCATTGGCGGGGTAATCCAGCCAGGTAGCGATATCATCGAAGTCGTGCCACTGGACGACACGCTGGTCATCGAGGCGAAGATCCTGCCCAAAGACATCGCCTTCCTGCACCCTGGCCAGGAAGCGACGGTCAAGTTCACCGCGTATGACTACACCATCTACGGTGGGCTCAAGGCCAAGCTGGAGCAGATTGGCGCCGACACCATTACCGATGAAGACAAGAAGACTACGTATTACCTGATCAAGCTGCGCACTGATCGCAGCCACCTGGGGACTGACGAGAAGCCACTGCTGATCATTCCGGGAATGGTGGCGACGGTAGATATCATGACAGGCAAGAAGACCATCATGAGCTACCTGCTCAAGCCGATCATGAAGGCGCGCTCGGAAGCCCTGCGCGAGCGGTGATAGCCGGCCTGCTGGTTTCGCCATTGCTGCAGGAGCGGCCTTGTGTCACGACGGGGCTGCACAAGTGGCCCCGTGCATCGCTACGTGAACCCCGGGGCCGCTCCGCGGCCCTTGTCCGGCTAGATCGCTTCTAAGGCGGGGCGCAAAAAGCCGTTCAGCGCCAGGGCGCAGGCTCACCTACCAGTTGCCCCTGAATCCCGCCTACTCCCATCTCCTGCAACACCAACCGCTCCCCTTCCGTCTCGACTCGCTCGGCAATCAGCGGCAGGTCGATGCTGTGCGCCGCTCGCTGGACCGCTTCGATGAACAGCCGCTTGTGCTGCTCATGATCGATGTTGCGGATGTAACTGCCGTCAATCTTCAGGTACGCCAAGCCCAGGTGCGCAAGGTTGCCAATCATGCTGAAGCGCCCACCAAAGCGTTGCAACGCCAACCCGAAGCCAAGCCCATGCAGGCGCCGGGTAAGTTGCTCCAATGCTACCTGCTCAGGCAACTGCTCCTCGCCAATTTCAAAAACCAGTCGCGGGCCGAGCGCGGCGTTCTGGCCCAGCAGCTCGAAAACGCGCTGAAGGGCCTTGGGGTCAGCCAGGGTGGCGGCGGACAGATTCAACGCCAGTACCTGGTCATGCCCTCGCAGGTGCGCCAACACTTTCTCCAGCACCAGCACATCAAGCCGCGGCATCCAGCCGAAGCGCTCCAGCCAAGGCAGGAAGCGGCCCGCCGGCAAAGCCTCGCCCTGGCCATCCCGCAAACGCGAAATAACTTTGTGGTGCAGTACCCGTTGCGTGGAAGCGCAATCCATCACGGGCTGGAAGAACAGCTCGAAATGCCCATTGATGAACGCCTGATCGAGCCGCTCGTGCCAGTCATGCTGGCTGTCAGCAGCAACCGCGGCAACACCTTGCTCAAGGCATACCCAACCCGGCGTTGGCTGGTTCTCAGCGCGGGCCAGAGCCTCGTCGGCGAGCTTCAGCAACGCCTGCGGTGAATCACCAGGGCTGAATGGCGCCAGGCCTATGCATGCCACCGGGTCGATATCACTGGCACCCGTTTCGTGCAGGCTCTGCAACGTTGCCTCCAGAGCCTGGGCAAGCTGAACTGCCTCCTCATGCACCATGCCCGGCGCCAGCACTGCAAACTCGCCGCCGCGGCTGCGGGAAATAAGGTCGTTGGTTTCCGGGTAGCTGGCACAAGTACGGCGCAGCTGTTCACCTACCGCTTGCAACAACTGGTCAGTACGCTGGCCGCCAAGGCGGGCGTTAAGGCCGGCCAGGCCTTGAACCCGCAACAAAAGCAGGTAGCCGGCGCGCGCGTCTTCCAGGTTGCTTACCCGAGTATTCAGCTGCATTTCGAAATAGCGGCGGTTCGACAGCCCGGTCAGGCTGTCCTGATAGGACTCCGCCCGCAGCCGCTCACTGCGCTCGGCCTGCTCGGTGAACAGGGCTTTGAGCTTCTCGACCATCTGGTTCATTGCTTGCACCACGCGGCGTAGCTCCGGCGTGCGTGGCAATTCTGGCAGGCTAAGGAATTCGCGGCGGGCAATGGCGTGGGATTGCTCGACCATGTAGTCCAGTGGCCTCAACTGGCGGCGCAACAGCAACGCACCGAGCACGGCACTGGCCGCACCGCACAACAGCAACCAACCCAGACTGCCCAAGGCACTTTGCCAAAGCTTGGCAAGGGCGAACATCGGGTGGCTGATCACTTCAACGCGCGCGGCCTGTTGCCAGCCACGACTGACGATTGCATCGCCGCCGGCGGCCTCGAGGCCGATCAAGCGCACGAACCAACGCGGGACACCGCCAGGGTCTGGTTCGGCGTGACGCTCCACCAGCACGGCGTTGGACCCTAGGTCGACGACCTTGATGCTTGCATAGTAGCCACTGTCGAAAATCGAACTGACCATCAGCTCGACCATCGCTGGGTCGTCGATATTCGGTGTCAGGGAAAGCGCCAGCGCAGTGGCCGCATCCTGGGCGTGCGAGCGCAACTGGTTGACGTACTGGCTGCGCGAGCTTTCCAGGCTGACCATGAAACTGCCACTGAAGGCGACCACCAGGAACAGGCAAATGGCCAACAGCAATTGTTTGAACAGTGACATCTGTGCTCCTTCAGTAAACCGGCTCGGCCGGGAACCCTTCGGCCTGCATTTTCTTCAACAAATCCTGCCAGCGTGACAGCCGCTTGGTATCACCAACCTTCTTGTTCCCTGCCGCGCCTGTCAGCCACAACCCTTCACCATTGAAGGCGTACACCGGCAGCAGGTCGATACGCTGGCTTGCCGGCTTGATGGCATCCATCAGACTGTCCAGCACCAAAGGCTGGGCCTGTGGGCTTGAATAATAGGTCAGGACCATGTGTGCCCGGTTCTGCCGCAGCGCCTTGACGTAGGTGATGCGCAGTTTTTCGCTGGGGATTCCCATGCGGCGAAGGCTGAAATATTTGGCGATAGCGTAATCCTCGCAGTCCCCTGCACCTTTGATCAGTGCCTGCACAGGTGTGGCCCAGTAGTCGACCTCATGCCACAGATCGATATCCTCGACATAACGCAATTGCTGGTTGAAGAAGCGGTTGACCACTTGCAACCGTTCAAGCTCGGTACCCTGCTTCTGCGTGGCCATCAGGTTCTGCCAGGCATCAATGCGGCCCTTCCCGACGCCCAGTGGGCCGTACAGGGCCTGCGACTTGCGGCTGATCTGGGAGAAATCCCAATCCGCATGCAAGCCGCCCAGCAGAAGACTGCCCAGCAGCGCGGCAAAGCCGACATATCGCACAACGGTTTTGAGCAACCAGGATATCGCCACTGCGAAGCCCTGTTCAGACCAGTCGAAAGCAGCGATGTTGGGGCTTGCCACAGCAAAAGACAATGGCACCCTGCAATCACGCACCCGGCTGTCAGCCCGCCTATACTTTCTGCTTACATCTTTCTATAGGTCGCTTCCTTTGACGTGCGACTTACTCCACCATAGCCGCGCTTTTGGGGCGCCCGTACCAGTGTGGGTGCAGGTTTGACACCCTCACAAGCTATTACTAGCGTTATTGGATCCAATATAGTCATCGTTGAGGCAGGCGTCGCGTGGCCAAGAAAATCAAATTGAGCAATGTGCTGGCCAGCGAGCAATTGTTGCCGCACCAGGCCCGTGGCGTGATCGAAGAACGCCTGCGCAGCGCCATTCTCGATGGTCGCTTGCCACCTGGTACTGCAATTCGCCAACAAGAGCTCGCCACCTTGTACGGCGTCAGTCGCATGCCCGTGCGCGAAGCTCTGCGCCAGCTCGAAGCGCAGTCCCTGCTGAAAGTGGAGATGCACAAGGGTGCCGTAGTTGCACCGCTGATCGGCGAGGATGCAGTGGACACCTATGCCCTTCGCGTACTGCTCGAGAGCGAGGCGTTGCGCCAGTCTATCCCGCTGCTTGATGCCAGCGACATTGCCAGCGCCCGCGGGTATATCGAGCAACTGGAGAGCGAGACCAGCCACGCCGAAATTGGCCGCCTCAACCGCCTGTTCCACATGGCGCTGTACAGCAAGGCGCCGAACAAGAAACTACTGCGCCTTATCGAGAACGAACTGAACGAGGAAGAACGCTTCCTGCGTTTCCATCTTTCGTCCATGGGCCTGGGCAAGCTGACTCAGGACGATCACAACGCACTGGTAGATGCGGCCAGCGACAAGCTGGTGGACGAAGCGGTAGCAGTGCTGGAACGGCACCTCAATGGCGGGGCGCGGGTGATCCGCAATTACCTGGATACGCAATTGGGGCGTTAGCCCGTTACCGGCTTTACGCGCGAACTGATGGGTTGCAAATTAATCTTGCTCCGCCAACAATGAGACTAATTATCATTAACGTCCATTGATGCCGGCGCCCTCCTCCATGCCCAGCAACGATTCCGTGCAAACGCTCTACAGTGACCACCACGGCTGGTTGCATACCTGGCTGCGTAGCAAGCTCGGCAACGCAGCCGATGCAGCTGACCTGGCCCAGGATACCTTCGTACGCTTGCTACAGCGTCGTGAACAATTGCAGCTGAATGCACCCAGGGCCTTCCTGCGCACGGTAGCGCGTGGGCTGGTGATCGATCATTGGCGCCGCGAGGAACTGCACAAGGCCTACCTGGAGGCTTTGGCCCATGTGCCGGAAGCACTGGTCCCCTCAGTCGAGACCCGCGAGCTGCTGCTGGAATTGCTTGAGCGCATCGCACGCATGCTCGACGGCCTCAAACCCAAGGTACGTCGCGCATTCCTGCTGGCTCAATGCGAGGGGCTGAAGCATCAGACCATCGCCGAACAGATGGGGATCTCCGTGCGCACCGTTGAGCGCTACATCGCCGATGCGCTCTATCACTGCTACGTGCTGCGCTATGAAGACGACTGCTGAATCCATGATCGTCGCACGCCCTGATACAAAAACGGTCAGGCAAGCCATTCAGTGGATGTTGCGGCTGCGTGAAAGCGGACACGATCCGGCTCTGCAACAACAGTGCGCGCAATGGCGCAGCATCCACCACGAAAACGAACAGGCCTGGCAGCGTGTGGTTCACCTTCATCAGGACCTTGACCTGCGCGCTATCCCCGGTGCCGGGCTGGCATTGCAGACACTGGAAACCAGCCAGCAGCGCCTGCGTCGCCGGCAGGCACTGAAGCTGCTTGGCGGCATTGTCATGGCAGGATCGGCGAGCTGGCTGGCCAAAGATCTCGATACTGTCAGTGCCTGGGCCTCAGACTACGCCACCGGCACGGGCGAGCGGCGCGTCTTCACCCTGCCCGATGGCTCACTGATGCAACTCAATACCTGCAGTGCCGTGGACTTGGCCTTCCATGATCAACAGCGTCTGGTTCGCCTGAAGCATGGGGAATTGATGATCAGCTGCACCCCCCGGCATCCCCTGCTGCTACAAACCCGCGACGCGCTGCTTGAAGGCTTCGAAGGTCGCTTTGTGGCCTACCAGGATAGTGACTGCACACGTGTCAGCGTCAGCCACGGCAGAGTGGCGATACACCAGCCTGGTAGTGGCCAACTGCAGTGGATCGAAAATGGCCAGAACTGGCGCGTGGATGCTCAAGGTGCGCACCGGCTCGCACACATGGACATGGATGCGATGGCCTGGACTGAAGGGTTGATCGTCACTCAGGACATGCGCCTCTCCAACTTCCTCGCACAGATCAGCCGCTATCGCCATGGTTACCTGGGCTGCAGCAATGAGATTGCCGACCTGCGCCTGTCAGGGGTATTCCGGCTCGAAGATCCGGATCAACTGCTTCGGCTGCTGCCGCAGACGCTGCCCGTACGACTTCGTCGACGTACACGCTGGTGGGTGCATGTGGAGAGCATGACCTGATAAGGCGTTATCGATTTTTGGCGGGTTTTGAATCCAGGTCCGGCTAGGACAGTAAGCGACACTTTCTGCCCTCAACACTTTAACGGACCCTTCATGCCTCTCAGCCCGGTGTCAACCCACACTTACATCCCGAATGATTTTCGTCCAGTCCTGCAATCAGCTCACTTGCGCCATGCCATCCGGGCTGTTCTGTTTGGTGCCGCCTTGGGCCTGGCAACTGCTCCGCAACTTTCCGTAGCGGCCGACACAGCCGAAGCGAGCCAACACTATGCAATACCAGCTGGCCAACTGACCGACGTGCTCAACAATATCGCTCGCCAGGCCGGCATCACCCTGTCGAGCACACCTCAGCTGACCGATGGCCTGCACTCCAACGGATTGCAGGGGCAGTACACTACCGATCAGGCGCTGCGCCAGTTGCTAAATGGCAGCGGGCTGGAAGCCGTCAACCAGGAGGGACGTAACTATGTGCTGCAGGCACAACGTCAGAACGCCGCCCTGGCATTGCCAGACACCGACATTCGTAGTTTCTCCCTCGGCAACGCACTGGGCAGCATGGAGGGTTACAACGCCACGCACAGCCAAGTGGCGACCAAGACCAGCATGCCTTTGGTGGAGACATCCCAATCGGTCTCGGTAGTTACTCGCCAACAGATGGACGATCAGGGCTCTCAGACCGTAGCCCAAGCCATGCGCTACACGCCTGGAGTACTGACCAACCCCTACGGTGCCACCCATCGCTACGACTATGCAGCCATGCGCGGCTTCAACGACGGCTCGGTGGACAACATCTACGTCGATGGGCTCAAGTCAATGGGCGACAACGGCACCTACAGCACCATGCAGGTCGACCCATACTTCCTTGAGCGCATCGACATTCTCAAAGGACCGTCTTCGGTACTGTACGGGCGAAGCTCGCCAGGTGGCCTGGTAGCCCTGACCACCAAGAAGCCACTCTTTGCCCCTTACCATCAGGTTCAGGCCACGGTAGGTACTCAGGGCCAGCGTGGCGTGGGCTTCGACTTCAGTGGTCCTGTGGATGACGACAAACGCATTGCGTATCGACTGACGGGTTTGGCGGATGCTTCCGACACTCAGTTCGACCATAACAAGGAAGAACGTTACGCAATCGCCCCTGCTTTCAGCGTCGACTTCACCGAAGACACCTCACTCACGCTGCAGGCCTATTTGCAGCACGACCCTGACGGTGGATACCACGGCGGCAACCCTGCAGACGGCATGCTGCACAAGCGCAACGGTTTACGCCTGTCAGACCATTTCTTCGAAGGCGAGCCGAGCATCGACAACTACGAGCGCACTCAGCAGTCCTTCAGCTACCAGTTTGAGCACCGCTTCAATGATGTGTTCACCGCGCGGCAGAACTTTCGCTATCAGGATTCCGACGTGTCGATGGACCAGGTGTACGCCGCCGGCTGGGCAGATGTTGACAGCAATATGCTAAACCGCGCCTATACCGGCGGCGACGAGCGTCTGCATTCGTACATCATTGATAACATGCTGCAGGCAGAATTCTTTACCGGGGCCGCCAAGCACACCTTGCTCCTGGGGGCCGACTACCAGCGGCGCAAAGCCGACGTGACATGGCGTTATGGCACCGTCGACCCGCTGGATGCCGGCAATCCGCAGTACGGCAATGGCAACCTTCAGGTACTGGGCGAGAACCGCTACCAGCGGCGCTTGCAACAAACGGGTGTGTACCTGCAGGATCTCGTGGAGCTGGACCAGTGGCGCTTTTCCTTGGGGCTGCGCCAGGACTGGGTGAAGGTGTCCGAAGAGGACCGTGACAGCGACAGCAAGGTCAGTGATCAGCGCTCCAGGTTCACCTCCCGGGCAGGAGTGCTCTACCTGTTCGAGAACGGCATTGCGCCCTACATCAGCTACTCAGAGTCGTTCAACCCGAATACCGTGTCCGACCAGCAAGGCCGGCCGCTGGCACCGACGGAGGGCACTCAGTGGGAAGCTGGCATCAAATATCAGCCACCAGGGAGCGACAACCTGTTCACCGCATCGGTGTTCCGCATCGAGCAGGAGAATTTGGCGTCTAAACAGCCTGACGAAGACTTCTACCGCCCTGTCGGTGAAGTCCGCTCGCAAGGGCTGGAGCTGGAGGCCCATGTGCAACTGACCGACAGCCTCAAACTGCTGGGTGGCTATACCTTCACCGATATCGAGTATTCGAAGTCAATGCCGAGCCTTGTGTCGGGCAACTTGGACAACAAGGGTAATTCGCCGACTCAGGCGCCGAAACAGATGCTCTCGCTGTGGGCCGACTATAACTTCCGCCAGGGGGCACTGGATGGCCTGCGGCTGGGCGGTGGGGTGCGATATGTGGGGTACAGCTGGGTGGATGCGGAAAACAGCATGAAGGTGCCTTCCTACACCCTGTTCGACGCCTCGATCGGCTATGACCTGGGCAAGGTCGGTCTGACGGGTGTGGATGTGCGCTTGAACGCCAACAACCTTACCAATGAAAGCTACATCACCTCATGTGCCAGCCTGAACTACTGCTACATGGGTGAAGAGCGCAATGTGAGCGCCACGGTCAGCTATCAGTTCTAACCGATATTGAAACCCGGAAAAGACAAAGCCCCTGTCTGCATCGCAGACAGGGGCTTTGGGTTTGAATCTTGACGATGACCTACTCTCACATGGGGAAACCCCACACTACCATCGGCGATGCATCGTTTCACTGCTGAGTTCGGGATGGGATCAGGTGGTTCCAATGCTCTATGGTCGTCAAGAAATTCTGTGTGCTGGCCCGTCCCTTGGACGCGCCTGCGAATCTCTGTAGTTCCTAC
>NZ_JBICMK010000107.1:0-23962 GCF_043106315.1 Pseudomonas sp. FYR_5
TAGCGGCGGCAACAGTGAACGGTGGGTGAAAATTGGCCTGCAGGCCCGGCCCTTTCGCGGGTAAAGGCAGGCGATCACTCAGAGCGGACGCAGCAGGCCAAAACGCTTGCGCAGCGCCCAGTCCAGCAACCGCCGCGGCAGCAACCGTGCCATCAGCGGCAAGGCTGTACTGCCATTCCCCAGCCGCACCCGCGCTGGCGCCGGCGACTTGCCGACGGCTGCCAGCACGCCTTGGGCAAATACCGCCGCTGAAGTTGGCTTGTCCTGCGATGCCCGCGCCCGTGCCTGCACATGCTCACGCAAAGGCCACCACGCCGAGTCTGCCGCCAGCACCTGCTCGGCCTGGCGCTGGGCATTGCTGGCGAACTGCGAGGCAATTGCGCCCGGCTGTACTTCCATTACCCGTACACCGAACGGTGCCAGTTCCAGGCGCAAGGCATCGCTCAGCGCATGCACAGCCGCCTTCGAGGCGCAGTACGCGCCGGCGAATGGCGTGACCAGTACACCCGATACACTGCCGATATTCACCACCAGGCCGCGTGAGCGGCGCAGCTGCGGGAACAGCGCCCGGGTAACGCCGACCACGGCGAAAACGTTGGTTTCGAATTGCTGGCGCAGGGCGTCGACGCCACCATCGAGCAGTGGGCCCATGGCGCCGTAGCCGGCGTTGTTGATCAGGATATCGAGGGTCTCAAGTTCCTCTGCCAGACGGGCCAGCGCCTCGCCATCGTTTACATCCAACTGCCGGGCCGTGTAGCCGGCGGCACTCAGCTGCGCGACATCCTCAGGCTTGCGGGCGGTGGCCCAGACATGGTGGCCCGCATCGCGGAAGGCGTCGGCCAGGGCGCGGCCGATGCCGCTGGAACAACCGGTGATCAGGACGGTGGGCATGGTTGGGGCCTGTTGTCATGGAGTAAACACATCAATTGGCAAATGTACCCTGCAGGCGCTCTGCCCGGAATTCCAGGGTCTGCGGCCGATACCCGGAACGCAGCGGTGGCAATGGCAGGCAGTCTTGCCACTCGGCCCCCGGCTGCAATTCACCTGGTCCTCGGTATCGCGGTGCATTGTAGGTATTCTCGGCCAGGTTCACGGTATCGCCCGGTGCATACGCCGCCACGCGCCAACGCAGTTCGGTCAGCGGCACGTCGTTGCCGTTCTTCACGCGGACCTGCAGGGCACGGTCGGCGGGACAGTGTTCGGGGGCGTAGGTCAGGCGCAGGTCCAGGCGTGCCAGTCGGCTGCTTTCGCGGCTGTCTTGCCAGACGACGAACGAAGCCACCAGGCCCAGGCCACACACGGCCGCCAGGGAGATGGGAAGAGCCTTGGCTGGGTAACGCAACAACAACACCAGCCAGGTGAGGATCAGCAGGGCACCGATCAGCATCGCGTAATCGCCTCATTCGCGCGGAGTGATGGCTACAGCCTACCTAAAACCCAGCGGTCAGGTAACCGGTGAGCACCTCTGCCAGAAACCAGACCTGACATTGCTGCGAGCAGAGGAAACGCTACATCCCTTCTGGATTTCACCCTGCCTATTCTAAAGGAGCATGGCCATGAGTCACATTTGAGGGGGAGGATGATTTGCAGCGACCTTTCAAGGTGGTGGCTGGCCCATTCGACATCCACATCATAGCCCCGAGCGTTGAATGAGCAGGCTCGCCCCTGGTCAGCCCAGGGGCGAGTCAGCATTTACTGCGCGATGGTCTTCACCGAAACGCCGCGCTCGATGGGGGTGGAGGTGCGCCCATACACATCCTCGAAGCGTTCGATGTCATCTTCGCCCAGGTAACTGCCGGACTGCACCTCGATGATCTCCAGGGGGATCTTGCCCGGGTTGCGCAAACGGTGCACCGAAGCGATGGGGATATAGGTCGACTGGTTTTCGGTCAGCAGGAACACGTTTTCGTCGCAGGTCACCTCGGCGGTACCGGATACCACGATCCAGTGTTCGGCGCGGTGATGGTGCATCTGCAGCGACAGGCTGGCGCCCGGTTTGACGGTGATGTGCTTGACCTGGAAGCGGCCGCCCATGTCCACCGAGTCGTACGAGCCCCACGGGCGATACACTTCCAGGTGGTTCTGGGTTTCCGTGCGGCCCTGTTCGTCGAGGGTCTTGACCATCTGCTTGACGCCCTGGACCTTGTCCTTGTGGGCAATCATCATGGCATCCTTGGTCTCGACCACCACGATGTTCTCCAGGCCGATCACCGACACCAGTTTGCCGTTGCCGTGGATCATGCAGTTGCGGCTGTCTTGAACCACCACATCGCCCTTGGTGACGTTGCCGTTGTCGTCTTTCTCGTGCACTTCCCACAGCGACGACCAGCAGCCGACGTCGCTCCAGCCGGCCGACATCGGCACCACGCAGGCGCGCTGGGTCTTTTCCATTACCGCGTAGTCGATGGAGTTGTCCGGGCAGCAGGCGAAGGTGGCTTCGTCGATGCTCAGCACATCGCCGTCTTCCTCGCTGCGCTCCAGGGCCAGTACGCAAGTGTCGTAGATGTCGCCATCGTGCTTTTTCAGTTCCTCAAGGAAGCGGCTGGCGCGGAACAGGAACATGCCGCTGTTCCAGAAATAGCCACCGGCCTGGACGAACTCGGCGGCGCGTTTTTCATCGGGCTTCTCGACGAACTGCGCAACCCGCGCCACGCCTTCGGGCAGCAGCGCGTCCTGGCTGGAACGGATGTAGCCATAGCCGGTTTCCGGCTTGGTCGCCGGCACGCCGAACAGCACCATCTCGCCACGCTCGGCGGCCACGGTGGCCAAGGCCAGGGCACGTTGCAGGGCCTTCTGGTCATCGATCACATGATCGGCAGGCAGCACCAGCATCAGCTCGTCGCGGCCTTCGTTGACCAGCTTCATGGCAGCCATGGCCACGGCCGGCGCGGTGTTGCGGCCGAACGGTTCCATGAGGATGCCCTGGGTTTCCAGCTTCAGGGCGGCCAGTTGCTCCTGGACGATGAACTTGTGGTCCTTGGTACAGACCACGACCGGGGTGTCCATGCCCTCGAATACCAGGCGCTCGATGGTTTGCTGGAACAACGTGTGTTCACCGGTCAGGGCCAGGAACTGTTTGGGGAACTGCTTGCGCGACAGAGGCCACAGACGGGAACCGCTACCACCAGAAAGAATTACCGGGATCATCATGTTTCTCCAATAGTCGTTGAGAGGCAGGGGAATCAGTTGCTAGCCACGGGGCGAGTTACCCACACCGGCGACAAGGCGTTGCCGGAACCCGTTACGTACAGCACTGCGGCTTCGCCGCGTTCCAGGGCGACGGGCTTCACGTCACCCACTTTCTTGTCTCCTTGGTACAGCGCCAGGTTGACCTTGACCGGGTTGATTTCGCGTTCGCCACGGCCGTTGGCGGCCACCGGCTTGACCACTTCGGTCTTGCCGTCGGCGGTTTTCAGGGTCAGTTGCTGGTCGCTCAGGTTCTGCACGCGCACCAGGGCTTTCTGCTTGTTCTTGAACGGTGGTTCTTCGATCAGTTTCGGGTTGCCGTTGTTGCTGTTGACCAGGGTGTAGTACTTGTCCGAGGCCAGCTTGACCGGCACGCTCTTGCCGCCGACCTGGGCGGTGTAGTCGCCGCCTGGCAGGAAGCTGAAGTCGCTGCTGGCCTGTGCGCCAACCTGTTTGATCTGGGTGTTGCCGACCGACGCGGCGGCCGGTGCGCTGGTCGCGTTGTACAGGCGTACGAAGGTCGAGCCTTTCGGCGCACTTGGGCCATACAGTGCGGCGTCGGCACCGGCGAACGCCTGCATCGAAGCAAGGGAAAGGCCGGCCGCGAGGGTGAGGGCTTTGGCAATGGAAGTCTTGGTAGTCATGTGCGTTTCCTCTCTATCAGTCAGTGGTCTGTCCGGGTGGACGACAAGGCCAGGTTTTGTTCGGATTTACGGGAGTTTTTCAGCTGCGCGATCCACTGCGGATCGAAGCTGCTGAGGTCGTTTTTCATTGGCAGATAACGTTCGGGGAATTCCCACACCACCACTTGTGGTGCGGCGTTCTTGAAGGCATCGCTTTGCAGGTACTTGAGCATCGGCAGCAGCGGGCCATGGCCGTCTTCGGCGTAGTTGGCGACGTCACTGCGCAGGGCCTGCTGCAGCGCGCCGAGGAAGTTCCAGTGCGGGTTGGCGCTGTAGCTGGTGCCTACCAGTGCAACCGGGATCTGCTTGTCGGCGAACAACGCGTCGCCGGCGTCACCCTCGGCGTCGACTGGGCGAGTGGTGCGTTGCTGCAGGTTGTCCGGGGTCGGCAGCAGGTTGCTGAACAACGGGTCCAGTGGCAGGAAGTTGGTCAGGTCGCCCTTGTAGGGGGCGGTGTTGCCGGCTTCGGTGATGAAGGCTTGTGGGGCGCCGTTGAGCAGGCTCTGGCGGCTGACCGCTTCGGCCAGCGTTTGCGCCGCCACTTCGGCACCCATAGGCGTCCAGTGGGTATCGGTACGCAGGAACACCTGGCCACGGGCCTTGGCTTGCTCCATCGGTGCCATCAGGTCCGGTGCGAACACGTTGGCCTGGCGTGCCTGGGCATGGAACTGGTTGTACAGGTCGTCATGCAGGCTGGCAGGCCGCTCTTTGCCCAGGTACTCGGCGTAGACCCGCGCCTTGGCCGGTACGATCGCCAGCACCAGTTGGCTGCCGTGTTGCTGCAGGGTGTCGCGTACGCCACGGATCAGTGCCAGGTTTTCCTGCATCAATTGTTCGGCACCGGCGGTGGGCTTGAACTCTTCGTCGCTGAACAACCACTGGTCGCGGCCCAGTACCACACCCGGGCGGCCTTCGTTGAACAACTTGAAGTCCATTGCCGCCCACAGGTTGGTGCCCAGGCGCTTGATCGGGAACTCGGCGTCGTAGTGGGTCTCGGCGGCCTTGGCCAGCTTGCCGTTGAGCAGGGTCATCTGCTCGGTGCGCTGGAAGCTCTGCAGGCCACCGGTGGACCAGGCGCCCATGCCGACCAGCAGGCCGAGGAACGACAGGGAATAGGTGATGCGTAATGTCCGGGTCATGGTCATCAACCTCAGAACTGGAAGTAAAGGAACGGCGAGTAGCTTTGCGCCGAAAGCTTGAGGATCGAGGCGACGAACAGCAGCAGGATCAGTGCGCGGGTCGTCACCCGGGTCCAGTCCAGGCCGATCGAGCCGTCAGCGTTGACCTGCACCGGGGTCGCCTTGGGCGTCGGCCTGGCATTGCGGTAGAAGTCGCGCAGGCCGAAGAACGCCAGGGTGAGGTAGGCGATGACCAGGGTGGCCACCTGCAGACCGGTGAGCTGGGCGCGGTTGAGCTCCGACAGCTGCCAGTCGCCGAAGCTGAACATGGCGCCGTACATACGGGCGGCCACATGCAGGTTTTCGGCGCGGAAGATCACCCAGCCGACCACCACCAGCAGGAAGGTGAAGGCCCACTTCACCGGGTTGAAGCGCTGCGGGTTGGTGTCGAGGCCCAGCGCGCGCTCGATGGCCAGCCACATGCCGTGCCAGGCGCCCCAGATGATGTAGGTGAAGTTTGCACCGTGCCACAGGCCGCCCAGCAGCATGGTCAGGAACAGGTTGCGGTAGGTATTGAAGGTGCCTTTACGGTTACCGCCCAAGGTGATGTACAGATAGTCGCGCAGCCAGGTCGACAGGCTGATATGCCAGCGCCGCCAGAACTCGGTGATCGACTGGCTGATATAGGGCTGCTTGAAGTTTTCCATGAAGCGGAAGCCCATCATCAGGCCCAGGCCGATGGCCATGTCGCTGTAGCCGCTGAAGTCGAAGTACAGCTGTGCGGTGTAGGCCAGGGCGCCGAGCCAGGCGTCACCCGTGGTGGGGTTTTGCAGGGCGAAGCAGTGATCGGCGACCACGGCCAGGGTGTCGGCGATGAACACTTTCTTGATGAAGCCCTGCATGAAACGGGTGCAGCCTTCGGAAAACTTGTCCAGGGTGTGGGTACGGTTGTTGAACTGGTCGACCAGGTCCTTGAAGCGCAGCACGGGGCCTGCGATCAGGTGCGGGAAGATCGCCACGAACGCTGCGAAGTCGATCAGGTTGCGGGTCGCCGGGGTGTCGCCGCGGTATACATCGATGATGTAGCTGATCGACTCGAAGATGTAGAACGAGATACCGATCGGCAGCAGCACGTGGGTCAGAATGAATGGCTCCAGGCCAAACGAAGTCATGATCGCGTTCAGGCTGTCGACGCCGAAGTTGGCGTACTTGAAGTAGCCGAGGATCGCCAGGTCGACACCCACGCCGAGCAGCAACCAGCGCTGCGCTGGCTTGGTGCGCACACCGGCGGCACCGACTTTCAGGCCGATCCAGTAGTTCCACAGGGTGACCCCGGCGAACAGTGCCAGGAAATCCACCCGCCACCAGGCATAGAAGATGTAGCTGGCGATCAGCAGCAGCAGGTTGCGATAACGTTGCCCGCTCAAGTAGTACAGGCCGAGGAAGATCGGCAAGAACAGGAACAGGAACACGTTGGACGAGAAGACCATCCCGGTTCTCCTAATTTGTTCACAGCATCCAGGGCAAAGCGCCCCCCAAACCCCCCACAAAAGGTGGGAGATACCTAGTCCCCCGTAGGAGCGGGTTTACCCGCGAATGAGGCCGGCACAAGGCACCGCAGATGGCAGGCCCGGCCTCTTCGCGGGTAAACCCGCTCCTACAGGGATGGTGTTACTTTTTACGCTCTGCACTCGGGTCGTAGACCCGGGTCAGGTCGCCGCCCAGCCGGAAGCTGTTGAACGGCTGCATGTCGTGCTTGCGCTCAAGCGTGTCGCCAACGCAGTGGTACAGCGCACACCAGGGCTCGAGCCAGGAGTACTTGCTGTCGACCTTAAGGTCGGTCATGTCCTGTTTCTTCCCCGCGCGCGCCTTGAACTGGCTGGGGTCGCGGGCGCCGGCCAGCACGCCTTCACCCAGGCGCTGCAAGGCGAAGTTGTTCTCGGCGCGCAGGTCGACGCCATTGGCCTGGGCGAAGCTGGCAATCATCGCCAGCGGCGGCAAGGCGTAGTTGTGATAAGCCAGCGCGCGCTGCTTGCGCTTGATTTCGTTGGGCAGGAAGCCCTGGTCATCCACCTGGTTGGCGCCCACCTTGTATTCCTTCACGGCCCAGTCGAAGAGGTCGCGACGGTCGGTGGCAACGGCGGTAGCCATCACCGACCAGGCTGCCCAGTAGCTGTGGTTGTTGATCTTCTCCAGCGGCAGGTCGCTCCAGTCACGCACAGTCTGCTCGGCCAGGCGGGTAAGCCATTTTTCGATCAGGTCGGCCTCGGCCTGGTGTGCGGCCAGCGGCTGCGAGTTGGAGAACTTCAGCCGCAGCCACGAACCGCTCATGCTGCCCAGCGCCCATTTGCGCATCGACTTGCCGGTATGGTTGTAGTCGGTGGACAGCAATGCACCGGCGCGTGCCCAGGTGCTTAGCCACGTCAGGGTGCAGTCGAGTTGCGCCGGGCGGCCGTCGCGCATGTACTGGCCGACCATCTTGCTCACGCCTTTCTCCAGCGTGGTGATGTCTTCGGTCGACTTGCGGAAGGCTTTTTCCGAGGCAGCGTTGAGCGTTGCCCGTGCCTTGTCCGAACCTTCGTACTTGCTGCGAAACTGCAGTGCGCCGGTGTATGGCTTGGGTGCCGCTTCGCAGCGGAAGTTACCATCGCCGCTCTTGAACTTTTCGATCCCCTCGTAGTAACCCTGCGGCGGAACCAGCGCGGCGTGCGCGGCACCGCCAAACAAGGCCAGCGCGAGCAGGGTGGGGCTGGAAATTCGCTTGAAAATGGTCATGGGTCGCCTCACTGGCCGGCCTGCGCGGTCTGCGCAGGCATGGCGAAGTTGTTGCGTTTGCAGAGCTTGGCCTCGACCTTCTGGGTGCCGCTTTCCGGCCCCTGTACCTCGAACGCCAGCAGGCGCTGGCTGGCCCAGTCCTCGTCTTCGCGCATCTGGAAGACGAAGCGGCCGTCGGTGTCGGCGGTTTCCGGTTTTTCCAGCTTGATGTCCTCGTGGCGGCCGTTGAGGTACCACAGGGTGGCCTGCAACACCTTCACCGAGGGGTCTTCGAACTTGACGTCCATCTGCAGGTTGCGGTTGATCAGGTCTTTGATCACGCCGCCCTTGCCGTTGACCATCAGCTCGTTCTTGCCCGGCTTGAGGGTGGTGTTGGCGCTCATCAGGGCTGGGCGGTCGTCGCAGCCGTTGTCGAGCAGGCCAAGGATTTGCCGCCAGATGGTTTCCTGGTTCAGGCGGTACAGCGGGGAGAATTCCCAGATGAGGATCTTCGGCGGGTTCTTCTGGAATTCCTCGCTGCCCAGGTACTCGATCATCGAGCCTTCCAGGCCACCGCCTGGGAAGGCGACGTTGAGCACGTCGGCGCCGATGTATTGCTCGAGGAAACCCGAGAAGTTGTAGTTCTTGCCACTGTGGCTGGTACCGACCAGGGTGATCTGCGCGTTGCCGCTGTCACCGAACAGGTCGTCACCGCCGCTCGAGCCTTTCGGCTCGGTGGCGAACTGGTCCATGTACTGGACGGCGTAGCTGGTGCCGCACAGTTGGCCGGCAACGTTGTGCAGGGTGCCGGTCTTGCCCATGCGCCCGGACTTCTTCGTCTCGAATTCCTTGCGCGGGATGCCTTCGAAGGCTGGCATCTTGTGCACGGTGTCGGCCACGATCTTCGCTGCGCGCTCGGCACCGTACGGCGTCCAGTGCTGGTCGCCACGGAAGTAGAAATCCTTGCCCCGGTCGGCGGCGGCCAGTTGCTCGTTGGTCAGTGGTGACAGGTCGGGCACGTTGTAGCCCATGCTGGCGAAGCGCTTGAGCATGGCCTGGTAGTTACCCAGGGCCTTCTGGTAGTCGAAGGCGGCTTTTTCGGCCGGGTTGAGCATGTTGCGGTTCACCAGGCCACGGGTCGGCTGGTACACCACCACCAGTTCCACACCACGCTTCTTGAACGCGTCGTGCACTTGTTGCAGGCGTTTGTAGCCGGCCGGGGTGGTGTTGAACTCGGTGCGCAGGTCTTCGCGGGTGCGGAACAGCCAGTCGCCCTGGGCCTGCACCAGCGTGGTGAAGTTTTGCTGATAGCGGGTGGTGTAGCGGCTGGCATCGTGCGCTTCAGGGCACAACTGGCAGCAGGGCTCGGCGCTGAAGGTCGGGGCCTTGACGTCTTCGGCGCGCACGCCCTGGCTGATTGCCAGAAGGGCGGCGGACAGGCCCAGCAGTTTCATCAGGTGTGGGGTCATGGTCTGGGCTTCCTTAATCGATCATTTCGGTCTGGCGTTCGACCGGGTCGATCAGCACAGCCTTCTGCTGGCGTACCAGCAGGTCGAGGATTTCGTCCTGGCGCTCGCCCAGCACACCATTGAGGCTGATGCCGCTGGCCTTGCGTGGGGCGAGCATGGACACCTTGTACAGCTCGACCGACAGCGGCGAGTCGATCGACAGCGGGCCGGAGCCGTTGGCCGACAGCTCGCCACCCACCACGATCAGCGACACCTTGGTGTCGAACGGGTCGAGGGCGATGTCGCGGTCGGTGTCTGACAGGTCCTTGATGTGGCCGTATATGCCGACCAGGCCGTTGGCCATGGCGACGTTTTCGTACAGGCGGATGTTCACGCTGTTACGCACGCGGATGCCGTGGCGGCGGTTGTTGACCAGCTTGTTGCCCCAGATCAGGTTGTCGCCGCTTTCGTACAGGGTGATGCCGTCGGTGTGGTTGCGGTAGATCTCGTTGTAGGCCACCAGGTTGTTGACGCTGTTACGGTCGATCACCACGCCCGAGAGCTTGTTGTCATAGCTCTTGTTGTTGATGATCCAGCTGTCGTTGACCTCACGCGAAACGATGATGCCGTGCTTCTTCTTGGTGCCGTACACCGTGTTGCCGGCGATGATCAGGCGGTGCGAACGGTCGTGCGGGTCGATGCCGTAGACGATGTTGTCGCGGTAGGTGCTGTCCTTGATCACGAAGTCCTGGGTTTCGTAGCAGTAGAAGCCGTACCACATGTCGCTGAACTCCGAACCGATGATCCAGCCGGTGGGCTCCGGGCGGCCCATGCGCTTGGCCATGTTCGGCGTGTACTGGGAGATGCTCACGCCATACGACTTGGACTTGGCGTAGCCAAAGCTGGCCATTTTCGTATTGACGATGTAGGTCTCGGTACCGCCCCACGACAGCAGGAACGGGCGGAATTCCTTGGGCGAGCGGAAGGTCGCCGGGCCGTTGTCCTTTTCCCGCCAGCCGGTCACCTGGGTGTCGGTTACGAACAGCTTGCCGTCATTGACCAGAAATGCGCCGCCCTCCTGGGACAGGCGCAGCTGTTTGACCTTGCCGTCGATCTCGAGGATGCCCTTTTGCCCGACCACGATCGGCAGACGCGCCAGGTAAACCCCGGGCTCGACTTCGCTGAGGTACTGTTTGGGCACCTTCTTGCTCAACTCGGCCAGGTCGACATGGCCATCATCGACGAAGATCGCCTGCGGGATGCCGTGCTGGCGCTGCACCCACTCGGCGGCCTTGTTGTCGCCGCCGACGAATTCCTTGAGGGCGTCCTCCTGGAACATGCGGCGCAGGCTGACCTTGCCCTTGTGGCGGCGGTCGATTTTCTTCTGCACCGCCTCGGCCGTGAAACCGGTGAGGTCGGGCAGCTTTGGCGGGTCCAGTTGCAGTGGCTCGATCGGTGCGCTGGCCACCGTATAGGTCTTGGCCTGCTGCAGCTCCTTGGCGATCACCTGGGGCTCTGCGGCAGTGGCCAGGCCGCTTGCCAGCAGCAAGGCACTGGCCAACAGGCTGTGACGTAAGTGCGGGTGAAGGTTCATCACGGTCAGTCCCCTACGGCCTCAGAAGCGCCAGATGACGTCGACGAAGGCGCGGTGCATGTACGAGTCCGCTTCCTTGCCGTAGGCGTCGCCCGGCTTGAATACACCGGCACGCAGGCGCACCAGGGCTGACGGCTCGTCGATTGCCTGGCTCATCGAAGCCGGCAGCAGGCCTTGCTTGAAGTACTTGGTCACGACCACGTCCATTTCCTGGCCAAGGTCTTTTTCGCCATCGACCAGCGGGCGATTCACGCCGTTGTCGTTGACCACCGCGTTGATGCCACTGGAGCCAATGTTCTGGTTGCCGTCGACCCGCCAGAACTTGTGGTAGATCAGGCTGGCGTCATAGTCATCACGCAACTGCCAGGAGGCGAACAGGGTGGCGGCCTGCAGGTTGCCCAGCTCGCCGCGGAAGGCTTCGCCGAAGCGGTGCACGCGCGAGCGGGTGCCGGTGAAGTTGGAGCGGTTGCTCTCCAGGCCGGTCTGCTCGAAGTTGTTGGAACCGTCATCGCCACCGCCCCCGCTGCCACGGGCATAGGCCGCGCCGACCTGCCATTGTGGGTCCAGGCGCAGGCGGATGCCGAGGTCGGTTGCCCAGGCATTGACGTCACCGCTCCGCTTGCCGGTGGCAACCTGCTCGTCGCCTACGGCCTGGCTGCTGAGGGTGTCGCGGTCTCCGGTCAGCCAGGTGACGCTGCCCCAATAGTTGACGGTATGGTCGTTGCGCCAGTTGTAGGCGTCGCTGTTGGCCTCAAGGCCCAGCCAGGTGAGGTCGCCGGTGCGGGTCTTGTCCAGGGCGTCGACGGTTTCGCCGGGGTTCTTCAGGCTGCCGTTGTCGTGCGTATGGTGTGCCCGCACGCCGACCCAGTGGCCAGGCGTCCACTGGGTGGCGACGTTGCCGTAGAGGTGGGTGCGGTCCTTGTCTTCCGGGGCCAGTTCGGTGAGGTCGGTGCGGTATTCGCTGAAGCGCTGCGCCACGCCCAGGTCGGCCTTGAGCAGGGTGGTGTCGAAGGTCCAGTTCAGCGCTTCGATGTTGGTATCGCGCCACATGCCATCGTCGCTGCGCAGGCGCTGGCGACCGAAGCGCAGTTGCTCGCCGGGGTAGGCGGTGAGACCGCTGTAGCCGATCCAGAACTCGCGCATGGCCAGGTAGCTTTTGTCTGGTTGACGGCTGTCGTCGCCGGTTTCAGTGCTGGTGCCGTCGCCGTTCTGGCGCAAGGTGTCGGTTTCGATGGTGTCGGTCGCAGCGACCGCCTGGCCCATGGCGTAGGCGCTCCAGTTACCGCGCTCGCCGTACACCCACGGGCGCAGATCCAGGCCCAGGCCGTTGACATCGCCGCCAGAGCGGGTGCCCAGGTCTCGATCGTCTTCCGATTGCCCGGTGATTTTCACGTCCAGGCCGAAGTTTTTCTCGGCGGTCATTTCCGCCAGGGTCGGGCAGGACCACAGCAGGGCGAAGCTCAGACCGATACCGGCTTTCACGAAGGGGTTGAGCGTCATAGCGAGTCCTCACCGTCTACTTCTTTTTCGTCGTCTTGCAGGGCTTCAAGGGCCAGGGTGCTATTCGCGCCCTGCGCCATGCTGCCGCGTGCACGCTTTTCCTGGTCCAGCAGCTGCTGGGCCTGGTTGCGCTGATCAGGTGTCAGTTGCTGGTCGAGCTGCTGCAGCAGTTCCGCCGATTGTGGCGTCGGGTTGGCCTGCGACAGTTGGGCGAATACCCAGGCGTTGCCTGGTTGCGGGCGGATGCCGTGGCCCTCGCTGAACAGCTGGGCCAGGGCATAGTCGGCGCTGTTCTGCCCGCCACGGGCGGAGGCCAGCAGGTGGTCGACGGCCTTCTGCGGTTCGACATTGCCCAGGTAGCCGCGACGGTAGAGCTGGCCCAGGTAGTAATGGGCGCTGATCTCACCGGCTTGGGCAGCGGCTTGCAGGTGCTGCTCGGCTTTTTGAGCGTCGGCAGGCAGGGTTTTGCCTTCGTAGTACAGACGGCCCAGCAGCAGTTCGGCGCGTGGCTGTTCAGCTTCGCGGCCTTTGTCGATGTAGGCCATCAACTGGTCGGTGTCGCCCAGTTCGGGGAAGTCGTATACCAGCTGTGCCAGGCTGACCCAGGACGCCGGGTTGGCCGGGGCTACTTGCTCAAGCAGATCCTTGGCGGTTTTTTCGTCGGTCTGGCCGAGGCTGCGATCGGCCAACACCCGGGCAACGCTGTCGACCCGGGTGGCCGGTACTGCGCCACGGGCATAGGCGGATTTCAGTTGGCCGAGCAGGGCGGCTTGCTGATCGGCCTGGCCACGCATCTGGTACACGGTGGCCAGTTCGACGTAGCAGATGTCGGTGGTGTTCAGCGCGGCCTTGCAGATTTTCTCCACCTCGCCCAGGTGCTGGTCGTAGGTGCCCTGGGTGCGGTACAGCAACACCTGGGCCATGCCTGCTTCCGGGTTGCCGGCGGCGCGCCACTGGTCGATCTGCTGCTGTGCGTTGACCTCGGGAAAACTCTGCGGGTAGCTGAGGTAGAGCATTGCCAGCGGAACCAGGATATTGCTTTGGCCCTGCTTCGCGGCCTGTTTGAGCAGGGCTTCGGCTTCCTCACGTTCGGCCTGGGTGCTGTCAGGCTTGGCCACCAGCAGGCGGCCAAGGCGCGCCTGGGCGCGTGGCGACGTGGCGGCCGCAGCGCGATAGGTGGCCTCGGCTTCCCTGATTTGCGAGGGGTCGCGGGTGGCCACCTTGATGTCCGCAAGGCCGACTTGCGCTTCGCTGTAGCCCAGGTCGGCCAGCGCCTTGTAGTTGCGTTCGGCCAACGCGGTGTCACCGCGCTTCAGGGCCTCGTTGGCCAGGCGCTGGTCAGGCAGGCCGGCACAGCCGGCCAACGTGATGGCTGCGGCCAGTGCACACAATCCCAGGTTCACGCGGACCCTGTGGGAGCGGGCAAGCCCGCGAATTGGCATGGCCGACGGTGCTGTCCCTGCTGGCCTCTTCGCGGGCATGCCCGCTCCCACAGGATAGGTGTTGGTATCAGAGATCATTGTCCGTCCCTCACAGGCCACGGGCCACGGCTTTGTCGATCAGCCAGTTCAACGATGGGCCACGGTCGCTGTTGACCGACGCCGGGCGGCCAGCCAGTTCGGCGGGCAGGCTGCTGTCCGGCTTGATCTGCACGCGGATGGCGGAGGACAGGTCTTCGCTGTTGAGGCTGGTGCTGCTGACGATCTGACCGGTGCGCACTTCGTCTTCGCCGGCCACCTGGAAGTTGACCCGGGTGCCCGGCTTGACCTCGTCGAACTGGCGGTAGCTGAAGCGCGCCTCGACCATCGGGTTGGTGGTGCGTGGGATCAGCTGGAAGATCGGCTGGCCCTTGGCGGCGTACTGGCCGTCGTCTACCAACTGGCGCGCGACCACGCAGTCGCAGGGGCTGGTGAGGGTGCCGGACAGCTGCTTGCCGAACAGCTCCTCGATCTTCGCCGGCTCCAGCTGCGCGTCTTCAAGGTTGCCCTTGAGCATGTCCAGCATGCTGGTGGTGAAGCTGGCCAGTGGCGCGCCCTTGGCGATCTGCCCGCCGCTTTCGACCAGGCTGCTCACGGTGCCGTCGCGCGGCATGGTGATGTTGGTGGTCGGCACTGCGACCACACCGGCTTCTGCGTGGCTGACGAAATACATGCCGTACAACGATTTGGCGACGAAGCCGAAGGCGGCAACGCCGACCACGAACACGCCCAGTGTGACGGTGACTGCCTTGAGGCGGCCGAACGCGCTCAGGCCCGACCCACCGTCCTTCTGCTTGCGCGCCTTGGTGAAGTTGTCGCGCTGCAGGGTGCTGAGTACGTCGCCGATGCTGATCAGCTCACCCGACAGGTGGCTGGTGATGATGTGCCGCAACGTGGCGATGTCACGTGGCTCAAGGTTCTGGAACTGCGCACCGATACGCCCATTGTCCGGGTTGTACGAGCGCACCTGGAACTCGATGTCGATCGACAGGCCCAGGTTGTCGACCACGAACTGCAGGCGCCCGCGCAGCACATCGCCCACCGACTGCGGTTGCTTGGCGTGGAAGCTCAGGCCGCCGGCAGAAAGGTCGTCGACCTTGACTTCGTGGACCTGGCGCTGGGCGTCCAGGAACCGCAGCTTGGCGGGAATGCGTACCCGGGCGTGTTGGCGCTGGGCTTCGGACTCATGCACGACATTGACGTTCACGGCGGTATTCATGGTGGTTTGTTCCTGTTAGATCCGATCCGGGTTGGGCTCACACGACCATGAACAGCACAGCAACGAAGATGCTGGCAGCCGAGAAGGTCATGGTCCGCGAGGACCAGGTGTTGAACCATTGTTGAAAGCTGGCGAGGTCACGCTTGAGGGCAGTGGGCTGACGCGTCCACGACTGCTTGTCGAGGCGGAAGAACACGTAGATCTTCATCAGCGCGCCGATGATCTGGTTGTAATAGAGAATCAGCGGGTAGGCCGGGCCTACGTTGTGGCCGGAGCACAGCAGCATGATGGTGAGGATCAGGCGGGTAATGCCGATCCACAGCAGGTACACCAGCAGGAAGGCCATGCCGAACTTGAGGCTGGCGATCACCGCCACGGTCAGGCCCAGCAGGCTGGTCCACATCGACACGCGCTGGTCGAACAACACGATGCTGGTGAACAGCCCCAGGCGACGCAGGCCAAGGCCCAGTGCCCGTGAGTTCTGCCGCAGGTTGTTGCCGTACCAGCGGTACATCAGCTTGCGGCTGGCCTTGAGGAAGCTTTTTTCCGGCGGATGCTCGACCGTGTTGATGGCGGCGTCCGGCACGTAGAAGGTGTCGTAGCCCAGGCGCATCAGGCTGAACCAGCTGGACTTGTCGTCCCCGGTAAGGAACTTGAAGCGGCCCAGGCGCCAGTGCATCAGCGAGTCGCTTTCGACGTCGGCGATGAACTCGGGGTTGGTCACCACGCTGGCGCGGAACATCGACATGCGCCCGGTCATGGTAAGCACGCGCTTGGACAGGGCCATCGAGCACATGTTGATGTGGCGCTGGGCGAAGCGCAGCTTGTGCCACTCGCTCATGATGTAGCCGCCGCGCACTTCGCAGAATTCATTGGTGGTCAGGCCGCCCACATTGGGGAACAGCTTGAACCAGGGTACGGTCTTGCGCACCACGCCGTCGGCCAGCACGGTGTCACCGTCGATCACCGCCACCACGGCGTTCTCGTCCGGCAGCATGCGCGAGATGGCGCGGAAGCCGTAGGCCAGGCCATCACGCTTGCCGGTACCGGCGATACGCACGATGTCCAGCTTCACGTGGGCCGGCGGGTTGTACTTGGCCCACAGGCTCTTCACCAGCAGTTCATCGGACATTTCCACCAGTGAGCAGACCACGGTGGTGGGGAAGCCGCAGTTGATCGCCTCGCGAATCACCGAGCTGTACACCTGGGCGGTGGTCAGCGCTTCGATACGGAAGCTGGTGACCATCAGGTAGACATGCGACGGGTCGGTGGCATTACCCATTTTCTGCACCTTGCGGCGCAGGTACGGGTACACGCCGTAGAGGAAGATCATGCCGCGGATGAAATGGGTGGCGCCCATGGAGTAGCGCCAGATGCCGACTGCGCCGACCAGGAAGATGAAGTGCTTCGATTGCGAGTCGAAGATATCGGCTGGCAGGGCCAGGGCGATCAGCATGAGCAGGCTCATGTAGAGCAGCCACCCGGCGCACTGCAACAGCACTGTCTGGAGCCTTTGCATGTTCAGCATCCGTCGAGAATTCGGGAAAGGGTGGGCAGCGAGGGGGCGGCTCTTGTCGAGTGCCTCGTCGCTGCCCGGCCGGGCACTTACCAGCAGATGCCTTCGGTACGGTGGGTGGTGCTGGTCGGTTTGTTCATGAAGCCGACCAGGTCAATCACCTGCTTGCCGGCTGGCGCTTGCAGGGCCAGCGCACGGAACTGCTCGTCACGGTTGCCGAGGACGATGATGTCGGCGTTGTCGATCACCTGCTGCAAGTTGGCGTTGAGCAGCGACGACACGTGCGGGATCTTCGACTCGATGTAGTCCTTGTTGGCGCCGTGGACGCGGGCGTACTGGACGTTCTCGTCGTAGATGTCCAACTGGTAGCCCTTGCCGATCAGGCGCTCGGCCAGTTCCACCAGCGGGCTTTCGCGCAGGTCATCGGTGCCGGCTTTGAAGCTCAGGCCCAGCAGGGCGACCTTGCGCTTGTCGTGGGCTTCGATCAGCTCGAAAGCGTTCTGCACCTGCGATTCGTTGCTGCGCATCAGCGAGTCGAGCAGCGGTGCACGGACATCGAGGCTGGCGGCGCGGTAGGTGAGGGCGCGTACGTCCTTGGGCAGGCACGAGCCGCCGAAGGCAAAACCTGGGCGCATGTAGTACTGGGACAGGTTGAGGACCTTGTCCTGGCAGACCACGTCCATCACTTCACGGCCATCGACACCCACGGCCTTGGCGATGTTGCCGATTTCGTTGGCGAAGGTGACCTTGGTGGCGTGCCATACGTTGCAGGTGTACTTGATCATCTCGGCCACCTCGATCGGCTTGCGGATGACCGGGGCGTCGAGTTCTTCGTACAGGGCCTGGAGGATGTCACCGCTGGTGCTGTCCAGTTCGCCGATGACCGTCATCGGTGGCTGGTCGTAGTCCTTGATCGCGGTGCTTTCACGCAGGAATTCCGGGTTGACCGCCACACCGAAGTCGACGCCGGCCTTCTTGCCCGAGCAATCTTCCAGGATCGGGATGACCACGTTCTTGACGGTGCCAGGCAGCACGGTGCTGCGCACCACGATGGTGTGACGGCGGGTGGTGTCACGCAGCACGTAGCCGATTTCGCGGCACACCGACTCGATGTACTCCAGGCCCAGGTCGCCGTTTTTCTTGCTGGGGGTACCCACGCAGATCATCGACACGTCGCTGGCGCGGATGGCTTCGGCGAAGTCGGTAGTGCCGCGCAGGCGGCCATTGGCGATGCCCTGTTGCAGCAGTGCTTCCAGGCCAGGTTCGACGATGGGCGACTTGCCCTGGTTGATCAGGTCGATCTTGGTGCTGGACACGTCCACACCGATCACTTCATGGCCACGCGCCGTCAGGCAGCCTGCACAGACTGCACCCACATAACCCAAACCAAAGATGCTGATACGCATCGCTATCACCTCATGTGTTTATCACGCCGACACCTCCGCAGAGAGCCGGGCTGGGTTGATTAACAACAGTTTTCGGGCGCACGGATCCATGGCGAATGCACACTTCGCCGAGCGCAGGCAAAATAAATCCGGAGCACAAAAAGTTATGCGCTCAAAGTTGGCACTCAATAGCCATTCATTAAAAAACGTGCCCTGAAATGCAGCCGTCTTTATTGCAATGCGCTACTTGGCGCGTTGCTGTGCTTGTTTTTTCAAGTGAATAAATCCTTTGAAATCAACCACTAGGACGATTTGTAAGGGACGCTTCTCTCCTGCATGGACAAGGTCTTCGGGAGTTTCCGTGATACCTGTCGACTTTCTCATAGCGGGCAGTGGATACCCGCTGCTGTCATCTGTAAGTCATCTCTCACAGCCCGTAGGCAGGATAATCGTTACGGCACTATGAGCGATTGGCTTTGGCAGAAGTTCCTGAGCCAGTTTCGCTCGAATGAAAGATTTCTAAATATTTATTCAGTTGCGGACAGTTTCAAATTGATAGCACGCAGGTGCTTCACCCCCGTGTATCAAGGGCGTAACTGTTGCTAGATATTTTTATGCCAGCATCTGAAAATTTTTTTCAGATTTCGTCAAAAAAGGTATGAACGGTCTTATGGCGTTTGGCGATAAAGGCAAGGGTGCTGGATTTTTGGCGTCGGATTGATGGCGCGACGGCGGTTTGCTGCGTGCCCTGTTGCAGGGCAGAGGGGATCACGGCGGCTGGCCTCTTCGCGGCTTTAGCCGCGAAGAGGACGTGACAGGCTCACTCCTCGGGGTGATCGCGCAGGAACACCAAATGGTCCGGCTTGGACTGCTCGGCACTGTAGTAGTAACCCTGAGCATCGAACTGCTTGAGCTGTTCCGGGGCGCTGATGCGCTGCTGGATGACGAAGCGGCTCATCATGCCGCGGGCTTTCTTGGCGTAGAAGCTGATGATCTTGTACTGGCCGTTTTTCTGGTCCTTGAAGTCGACGTTGATCACCCGGGCCTTCAGGGCACTGCGTTTCACTGCACTGAAATACTCGTTACTGGCCAGGTTCAACAGCACGTCATCGCCTTGATCGGTCAGGGCCTGGTTCAGCCATTCGCTGATGCGCGTGCCCCAGAAGGCGTACAGGTCCTTGCCGCGGGCGTTGGCCAGCTTGGTGCCCATCTCCAGGCGGTAGGGCTGCATCAGGTCGAGCGGGCGCAGCAGGCCATAAAGGCCCGAGAGCATGCGCAGGTGGTCCTGAGCGTAGCTGAAGTCGTCTTCACTCAGGCTCTCGGCATCGAGGCCGGTGTACACGTCACCCTTGAACGCCAGCAGCGCCTGCTTGGCATTGGCCGGGGTGAAGTCTGGGGTCCAGCTGCCAAAGCGCGCAGCATTCAGGCCGGCGAGCTTGTCGGACAGGTGCATCAGTTCGCTGATCTGCGCCGGCGACAGTTCGCGCAACTGCTGGATCAGGGCCTGGGATTCATCCAGGTACTGGGGCAGGGTGAAACGCTCGGTCACTGGCGGGGTGTCGTAGTCGAGGGTCTTGGCGGGGGAAATCACCGTCAGCATCGGGTCGGCTCCTGGCATCGTTGGCGGAGGATTCTACGGGGTGGGCGGTGCAAGTCCAAACTATGGCGACGATAGTCACAGACCATGGTCGGTGCAGGCGCTATAGTTCGCGTTTTGCCGTTGCGGAGCCTTCCACTGTGCGCATTGCTTCTGCTTTGCTGGCCTGCCTGCTGAGCCTGGCCGTGCAAGCCGCCCCATCATCGCAGGTCAGCCTGGACCGCAGCCTGTGGCCCGAACAACTGGACAGCCCGGCGTTGTTCGATGTGGCCTCCCGGGCAGAAATCCTTTCGTTTGCCCAAGTACTGCACGAAAGCGAGTTGCTGGATGACGCGACCTTGGCGGCCCGGCTGGGGCTGCGGCAGATCAACCTGCAGAAGGTGCGCCAGGTTCGGGCGCGGATGTGGCAGCGGTTGTGGGAGGGTTATCAACAGGCGCAGCGCAGTTGTGAGCAGGATGCATCATTCTGCTACCCGATTACATCCATGGCGGACTTGCGCACACAAGCGGCGACGTTCGCAGCCGACGTTGGTGCGTTCTATACCGGCTGGATCGAGCCGAGCCACCAGTTCCATGTACGCTACCTGGACGAGCAACTGCGCAAGGCGGCATTGCTGCCTCAGATCAGCAGTGAAATCGAGCGGTTGTCTTCGCGCGAGCGCAAGGGTGACGAACTGAACGACCGCATGTTCCTGCTGACCTTTGTCGGCGGGCCCGGTCCCGAGGGGGGCAGTACGGATCTGCTCACCGACTACCTGCGCCGGCAAAAGCTCGAAGGCACGTTCTTCACGCTCGGTAACCGTTTGCAGCAACGTCGTGATGGCGCCTCGGTACACGCCTTGCGCCAGCTCTATGGCGGGCAGTGCGTGGGCATCCAGGGGTGGGAATACCGCTCCCATGCGCAGTGGACCGACTGGCAGGATTCGCTGCGGCGCAGCCAGGCGCGGGTGCAGGCTGATCTGCCCGAGCAGTATGTACCGCTGTTCCGCCCACCTTATGGCCAGCGCCGGGCTGACGGCGAGGCGTTCATGGCCCGCCAGCAGTTGCGGGTATCGTTGTGGGACATCGATGCCCAGGATGACGGTGCGTTGAGCGCCAAGGCGTCCGCGCAGCGCGTATTGACCCTGATGCTGTTGTGGCGCAAGGGCGTGATCCAGTTTCATGACAGCCTTCCCAAGGCGCAGCCGGCCGTGGAATGGCTGCTGCGCAATACCGCGCAAAGCGGTATCGGCTGGGAGGATTGCCGGGAATATGGATACCGCGAATAGAGGGTATGACTTTTGAGCGTAGTCCCCTCTGACGCTGGCGCCAAGGCCTCTTCGTCAATCGGAAAAATAAACTTCAAAAATACGTAAAAGTGCTTTTTTCGGTCATGGTTTTTGCGGTATGAAGAAACCAGACAGCCGATTCCTGCAGCACAGGTGGCGTCATCCGGGCTCACCTGGCCAGGTTCGCTTCCCGCCCGTAACAACGCGGATACGGGGACAGCGGCAGTCACTCTGCGGCGTAACAGACCACGCCGTGTGGCTTCGACATAAGGTGACCGAGTATGGATGACCAAGGACGCAACCCTTCCTCCAGCAAGCCAATCCTGTATGTGCTCGATACCAACGTCCTGATTCACGACCCTAACGCGTTACTGAACTTCGAGGAGCACCATGTCGCCATCCCGATGACGGTGCTGGAGGAACTCGACAAGCTCAAGACCGGCAAACAGAGCATCGCCGCCGAATGCCGCCAGGCCATCCGCCTGATAGATCAGACCCTCGGTGACGCTTCGCCCAGCGATGTCGAGCAGGGCGTGCCGATCCAGCGCAACAAGAGTGGCCCCAAGGGCTTCCTGTCCATCCTGATGACCCCGCGCAACGAGCCGAACAAGCTGCTGCCGGAAAACCTCAACGACAACATCATCATCAACCAGTTGCTCGAAGTTCGGGCCCGGCGCACCGACCTGGATGTCGTGCTGGTCACCAAAGACATCAACATGCGCCTGAAGGCGCGCGCTTGCGGTATAGCGGCTGAGGACTACAGCACCGACCAACTGGTCGATGACGTGTCCCTGCTGTCCAAGGGCTACCATTCGGTCACCGGCTCGTTCTGGGACCGCGTGAGCAAGGTCGATACTCGTCAGGAGCGCGGCCGCACCTGGCATCGGGTGCAGATGATCGACAACCTGCCAGCCGTGCACGTCAACGAGTTCATCATCGATGAGCAGGGTTTCGTCGGATGGATCAAGGGCATCCGTGACGACGAACTGCTACTGCTCGACCTGCACCAGGAACCGTTGCTGCACCAGGAAGCCTGGGGCCTGAAACCACGCGACATTCACCAAAGCCTGGCACTGTTCGCCCTGCTGGACCCGGATATCCACCTGGTGAACCTGACCGGCGCCGCCGGCTCCGGTAAAACCATCCTGGCGCTGGCTGCGGCCATCGAGCAAACCATGGTCAGCAAGCGCTACCGGCGCATCATCGCCACCCGCAGCGTGCAGGGGCTGGACCAGGAGATTGGCTTCCTGCCGGGCACCGAAGCAGAGAAGATGGAGCCGTGGCTGGGCGCCATCACCGACAACCTCGAAGCTTTGCACATGGATGACGAAAGCACCCATGGCAGCGTCGAATACATCCTCGAGCGCGTGCCGCTGCAGTTCAAGTCGCTGAACTACATCCGTGGCCGTAGCTTCCAGCAGAGCCTGATCCTGATTGACGAGTGCCAGAACCTGACGCCGCACCAGATGAAAACCATCATCACCCGTGCCGGCTCCGGGTCCAAGGTGGTCTGCCTGGGCAACCTGGCGCAGATCGACACCCCCTACCTGTCCGCGACCAGCTCGGGCCTGACCTACCTGACCGAGCGCTTCAAGGACTTCCCAAATGGCGTGCACATCACCCTGCAGGGCGTGCCTCGCTCGGTGCTGGCCGAGTACGCCGAGTCGCATTTGTAAACCATGTAGCCGGGCAGATTACTGCCCGGCCTCTTCACGGGCACGCCTGCTCACAGGATGTCCACTTGAATCGAGATCGTGGAGCGCCTGTAGGAGCGGGCGTGCCCGCGAAGAGGCCAAACCTGGCGACACATACCTCTGCTCAAACCTGACCCACAGGTTTACACTGCGAACTCCCTTCACAGGAGCAAAGCAGTGCTGACACATCTTGATTCCCAGGGGCGGGCCAACATGGTCGACGTCACTGAAAAGGCCGTGACCGAGCGCGAGGCTACCGCTGAGGCGCGGGTGCGCATGTTGCCGCAGACCTTGCAGATGATCGTCGACGGTGAACACCCCAAGGGTGACGTGTTCGCCGTGGCGCGCATTGCCGGGATACAGGCGGCGAAAAAAACCAGCGACCTGATTCCGCTGTGCCACCCGCTGATGCTCACCAGCGTCAAGGTCGAGCTCAGCGCTGAGGGGCAGGATGCCGTGCGCATCGTCGCCCGCTGCAAGCTGGCCGGGCAGACCGGCGTGGAGATGGAGGCGCTGACCGCCGCCAGTGTGGCCGCGCTGACGATCTATGACATGTGCAAGGCTGTGGATAAAGGTATGGTCATCGAGCAGGTGCGCCTGCTGGAAAAACTCGGTGGCAAGAGTGGCCATTACAAGGTGGAGGCGTGATGAAGGTCAAGGTGATGTACTTCGCCCGTTACCGCGAACTGTTGGGCGTGGATGCCGAGCGGGTGGAGGGGGCGTTCAAGGTGCTTGATGATGTGCGCCAGGCCTTGGTAGCCAAGGGCGGGCAGTACGAAGTGCTGGCCGAGCAGAACCTGATGTGCGCGCGCAACGAAGAGCTGTGCAAGCTCGATGAACCGCTGGAAGAGGGCGATGAAGTGGCGTTCTTCCCGCCGGTGACCGGAGGCTGAACATGGCTGTGCGAGTGCAGGAAGGCGCGTTCGACCCCGGGGCCGAGACCAATGCCATGCATGCGGCCAATGTGGGCGTGGGCGCGGTGGTCGGTTTTGTCGGCTATGTGCGGGATTTCAACGATGGCCGCGAAGTGGCGGGGATGTTCCTCGAACACTATCCGGGCATGACCGAAAAGGCCCTGGCCAAGATCATGGTCGAGGCCGAGCAGCGTTGGCCGCTGTTGAAGGTGGAGGTGCTGCACCGCATCGGTGCGCTGGAGCCGGGTGAACCGATTGTGTTCGTGGGGGTGGCCAGCGCCCATCGGCAGGCGGCGTTCGATGCCTGCAATTTCATCATGGACTACCTGAAGACCCGGGCGCCGTTCTGGAAGAAGGAGAATACCCAGGAAGGGCCAAGGTGGGTGGAGGGGAAACAGAGTGACCAGGATGCGGCGGGGCGCTGGTAATCAAGGCGCCACCGGTCGCCTGTAGGAGCGGGTTTACCCGCGAAAGGGCCGGGCCTGCTGGCCAATCTCCACCCGCCGTTCACCGTTGCCGCCACTATCGTATTCGCGGGTAAACCCGCTCCTACAGGGGGACCTTGTGTCGCGAAAGGGCCGCGTAGCGGCCCCCGACAATCTCTGCAT
>NZ_JBICMK010000108.1:0-9434 GCF_043106315.1 Pseudomonas sp. FYR_5
TCAGTCGAACCGATAGATGTCCATCCCCAGCGCGCCCAGGGTAAACCCCTGATGCACCACGCCGAACTTGCTCCCGGCCCCGAGGGCAAAGAACAGCGGCAGCAAATGCTCATCACTGGGATGGTTGCGCAGCGCAAACGGCGCCTGCTGCCGGTAATCCAGCAACGCCGCCTGGTCATCCTCCTGCAGTCGGTCTACCACCCAATCCCTGAACGCCATCGCCCACGGCTCGATCACATCCGGCCCCGCATGCCAGTCCAGCTCACCCAGGTTGTGGGTAATGCTGCCCGAACCCATCAGCAGTACATCCTCGGCACGCAACCCCGCCAGTGCCTGGCCCACCTTCAGCTGCAGCGCCGGCCCCATGTGGCTGGGTAGTGAAACCTGCACCACGGGAATGCGCGCATCCGGGTACATCAGCGACAGCGGCACCCAGGCGCCATGGTCGAATGGGCGTTGCATATCCAGCCGCGCGGGTAACCCCGCAGCCTTCAATCGCTCGCTGACCTGGCCAGCAAGCCCGGGCTCGCCCGGCGCCGGGTACTGCACCGCATACAGGGCCGGTGGGAAGCCGTAGAAGTCGTGCCAGGTTTCGGGCTGTGCGCTGCCGGTGACCAGCAGCTCGCGGCTTTCCCAGTGTGCCGACACCACCACGATCGCTTTCGGCCGGGGCAGCGCGTTGGCCAATCCGGACAGTGCCGGCCCGCTGGCGCCGGGTTGCAGGGCAAGCATGGGGGAACCATGGGAAATGAACAGGCTGGGCAGCATGGCGGGGTCCTGAAGGTTAAGATGCAACCATCATCGATTAACTACAGATCGAAATCCAAACCAAGTTTTACCGACAAATCATCTAAAAATCGGGAGTGATCATGGAACCAGCGTTCTGGCAGCAGCGGTGGGCCGACAACCAGATCGGCTTTCACCAAGCGCAGGTGAACCCCTATCTGCAGACGTATTGGCCACAGTTGCAGTTGGCGCCCGGCAGCCGCGTGCTGGTGCCGTTGTGCGGCAAGAGCCTGGACTTGGCCTGGCTGGCAGGGCAGGGCCATCGCGTATTGGGTGTGGAGCTGTCGCGGCGGGCGGTGGAGGATTTTTTCCGTGAGCACGGGCTTGAGGCCGAAGTGCGGCAGCAGGGCGCATTCGAGGTTTGGCGCAGTGGAGATGTACAGCTGTGGTGTGGCGATTTCTTTGCCTTGCGAGCAGAAGATGTCGCTGACTGTGCGGGGCTGTATGACCGGGCGGCGGTGATTGCGCTGCCGTTGCAGATGCGTGGGCGGTATATGCAGCTGTTGTCGGGTTTGCTGCCGGCGAATTGCCGTGGGTTGGTGGTGACGCTGGAGTATGACCAGTCGTTGTTGGCCGGACCGCCGTTTTCGGTCGGGGATGAAGAGCTAAGAAAGGGGTTTGCGGGGTGGCAGGTGGAGCAGCTGGAGGCCGTGGAGGTGATTGAGGAGAGCCCGAAGTTCATGCAGGCCGGGGCGTTGAGCTTGTTGGAGCGGGTGTACCGGCTCGGCCAGTAAGCAGGTAGGGCAGGCTGCCCCGGCCCATGTGGGAGCGGGCGCGCCCGCGAAACAGGCGACGCGGTAGAAGGCACCGGCTTTGCCGGTGTTCGCGGGCGCGCCCGCTCCCACAGAAGGCTGCGTAAGGCCGGGAATAAAAAAGGGCGACCGAAGTCGCCCTTTGTTTTTATCAGGTGAATCAGCCGCGCTGACGCAGGGCCTCGATGCGGTCTTCCAGCGGTGGGTGGCTCATCAGCAACCCGGCCAGGCCGTGCTTGAGGCCGCCATTGATGCCGAAGGCCTTCATGGTGTCAGGCATGTGCACTGGCAGGCCTTGTTCCACGCGCAGGCGCTGCAGGGCGCCGATCATCGCCGCAGTACCGGCCAGTTGCGCACCGGCTTCGTCGGCGCGGAATTCGCGGCGGCGCGAGAACCACATCACGATCATGCTGGCCAGGATGCCAAGGATCAGCTCGGCAACGATGGTTGCGACATAGTAGGCAATGCCTTGGCCCTCTTCGTTCTTGAAGATCACCTTGTCGACAAAGTTGCCGATGATGCGTGCAAAGAACATCACGAAGGTGTTCACCACGCCCTGCACCAGCGCCAGGGTGACCATGTCGCCGTTGGCAACGTGGCCGATCTCGTGGGCCAGTACCGCACGCACTTCATCGGGCGAGAAGCGCTCCAGCAGGCCCTGAGACACCGCTACCAGCGCGTCGTTGCGGTTCCAGCCGGTGGCGAAGGCGTTGGCCTCGTATGCCGGGAAGATACCCACTTCGGGCATTTTGATGCCCGCTTCGCGAGACAGCTCTTCGACCGTTTGCAGCAGCCACTGTTCGTGGCGGGTGCGCGGTTGGCTGATGATCTGGGTGCCGGTGGTCATCTTCGCCATCCACTTGGAGATGAACAGCGAGACGAGGGAGCCGGCAAAGCCGAACACGGCGCAGAACACCAGCAGGCTGCTGAGGTTCAGGTCGACCCCGTTGGCGGCCATGAACCCGTTGAAACCGAACAGGCTCAGGGTAATGCTTGCAACCAGCACCACCGCGAGGTTGGTGGCTACAAACAACAGAATGCGCATCATGGTTGTTACGTTCTCCTGACGGATGAGTTGTCGCTTACTGCGGGGTATATAAGGGGCCTGCCGCGCCGATTCAATCGGGGGACTATTTCAAACTGTGTACGGCGGAGTATGGCAGAGGATGGCCTGCGGGCTGTGGGATAGAGCGTTGCAGGATGTAAGAAACATTCGGCTTGGGGGCTGCGTCATGGCTGCTGGGTGTTTGCCGCAAGTGGTGTGGCGCCTGTGAGATCGAGCGCCGCCCGCGCGGCGCTTCGCGGGTAAACCCGCTCCTACGTTTGTTTCGGGCCAATTATGCCTGTGGGATTTGCGCGCGAACGCCCTGGCGCATGGCTCGATATCGCGTCGTACAAACAAGGCGATCGCGCGCGCCTGGCACAGGATGGACTGGCCCGAAACAAACGTAGGAGCGGGTTTACCCGCGAAGCGCCGCGCGGGCGGCGCTCGATCTACGCCCCACCATCAACCTTTCGTCGAACCCCTCGTCGAAACTCTCGTCGTCGCCCCCCGTCGAACCCTACTGCGAATAACCCTTAAGGAAATTGCCGATCCGGCCAATTGCCGCTTCCAGGTCATCCACCCGTGGCAAGGTCACCACGCGGAAGTGGTCCGGCCACGGCCAGTTGAACGCCGTCCCTTGTACGATCAGCAGCTTCTCCGACAGCAGCAGGTCAAGGGCGAACTTCTCGTCGTTGAGGATCGGGCAAACCTTCGGGTCGATCCGCGGGAACGCATACAGCGCGCCCATCGGCTTCACGCAGCTGACACCGGGGATGTCGTTGAGCAGTTCGTAGGTGCGGTTGCGCTGCTCCAGCAGGCGCCCCGGTGGCAGCACCAGGTCGTTGATGCTCTGGTAGCCGCCCAGCGCAGTCTGGATGGCATGCTGGGCCGGCACGTTGGCGCACAGGCGCATGTTGGCCAGCATGTCGATGCCTTCGATGTAGCTGTGTGCGTGGTGCTTGGGCCCGGAGATGATCAGCCAGCCGGAACGGAAACCCGCCACCCGGTACGACTTGGACAAGCCGTTGAAGGTCAGGCACAGCAGGTCCGGGGCCAGCGAGGCGGTGCTGATGTGCACGGCTTCGTCGTACAGGATCTTGTCGTAGATCTCGTCGGAGAACACCACCAGGTTGTGTTGGCGGGCCAGTTCCAGCATGCCCAGCAGCAGTTCTTTGGAGTAGACGGCGCCGGTCGGGTTGTTCGGGTTGATGATCACCAGCGCCTTGGTGTTCGGGGTGATCTTGGCCTTGATGTCCTCGAGGTCAGGGAACCAGTCGGCCTGCTCGTCGCACAGGTAGTGCACCGGCTTGCCGCCGGCCAGGCTCACGGCGGCTGTCCACAGCGGGTAGTCGGGGGCCGGGATCAGCACTTCGTCGCCGTTGTTGAGCAGCGCCTGCATCGACATGACGATCAGCTCGGACACACCATTACCCAGGTAGATGTCCTCGATGGTGACGCCTTCGATTTCCTTCTGCTGGCAGTACTGCATCACCGCCTTGCGGGCGCTGAACAGGCCTTTGGAGTCGCTGTAGCCCTGGGCGGTAGGCAGGTTGCGGATCACATCCTGCAGGATTTCATCAGGCGCCTCGAAGCCAAACGGCGCCGGGTTGCCGATGTTCAGCTTGAGGATGCGGTGGCCTTCCTCCTCCAGGCGTTTGGCGTGCTTGAGCACTGGGCCGCGAATGTCGTAGCAGACATTGGCGAGCTTGTTCGATTTGCTGAACTGCATGATGGGATCCCGATTGAGAAAACGCGCTACGCCCCGCCGAAAGGTTTGAAAGGGCAGGAAGCGGGTGCCAGACTGAACGCCTGGCACACGAAGCCGACTAATATACGTGCCACCCGCGCCCCGGAAAAGACGGTGTGGGGTGAAATTCAGCCTGCCGAGGTCCCTACATGAAAAAGATCGAAAGAACCCTGGACGAATGGCGGTCGATGCTCGACCCCGAGCAGTACCAGGTATGCCGCCTCAAGGGCACCGAGCGGCCATTCAGCGGCAAGTACAACAGCGAGCGCCGCGATGGCATCTACCATTGCATCTGCTGCGGCCTGGCGCTGTTCGATGCGCAGACCAAGTTCGACGCCGGCTGCGGCTGGCCGAGCTTCTACGCGCCGATCGAGGACAGTGCGATGATCGAGATCCGCGACACATCCCACGGCATGATTCGCACCGAAGTCACCTGCGCCCGTTGCGATGCGCACCTGGGGCATGTGTTCCCTGACGGCCCACCACCGACCGGTCTGCGCTACTGCATCAATTCGGTGTGCATCGACCTTCGTCCGCGCGACTGACCGGAGCCCGATCATGGCTGCAACGATGCTGAACATACCCTGCGTGACCCTTGGTGGCGAGCACAAGACGCTCGGCGACTTCCCGGGCAAGGTGCTGTTGGTGGTCAATACTGCCAGCCAGTGCGGTTTTACCCCACAGTACAAGGGCCTGGAGCAACTGTGGCAGGCCTACCGCGACCGTGGCCTGGTGGTACTGGGCTTTCCGTGCAACCAGTTCGGCAAGCAGGAACCTGGCGATGCACGGGAAATTGCGCAGTTCTGCGAGCGTAATTTCGGCGTGACTTTCCCGCTGTTTCGCAAGGTCGAGGTCAACGGCCCGGGCGCTCACCCTCTGTTCGTCGAACTCAAGCGGCGCGGCCCGGGCATTCTGGGTAGCCAGAAGATCAAATGGAACTTCACCAAGTTTCTGGTCGACCCGGCCAGTGGCCAGGTCAAGCGCTATGCCCCCACCACCAAGCCACAGGCTCTGGAGGCGGACATCGAGCGTTTGCTCAGCCGCTGAAGGGTACCCAGTGGTCGACCAGGGCCAGTAGCTCTTCGCGGCGGAATGGCTTGGCCAGGTAGTCGTTCATGCCCGCCGCCCGGCAGCGTTCGCGCTCTTCGGGCATCGCGTTGGCAGTGAGGGCGACGATTGGCAACGCGGGCCAGCGGCCGCTTTGGCGGATACGCCGGCTGGCCTCGTAGCCATCCATCACCGGCATGTTGCAGTCCATCAGCACCAGGTCGAATTCCTCACGCTCCAGCAGCTCAAGGGCCTCCGCGCCCTGGGTGGCCAGTTGCACCTGGCAGCCGAGCTTGGCCAGCATGCCCTTGGCCACCAGCTGGTTCACCGGGTTGTCCTCTACCAGCAGAATCCTCGCACGGCCTTGCTCCTGGGTAATGGCCGGGATGGCCAGCGGGTGTTCGGGCTCATGGCCTTGCAAGGTGCGGCGCAGGGTCTGGTACAGGGCGTTGCGTGCCAATGGCCGGGCCAACTGGTGCAGCGGGGCCAAGGCCAAGGACTGCTCGTTGGGCAGGAAGTTGCCGTAGGCAGTCACCAGCAGAATCGGGGTATTCAATGCCGGGCGCAGCTCGAACAGGTGCTCGACGTCGTCGGTGATCAACAGGTCGATCGCTCCGGCATCCAGCGTGGCGCAACTGTCATGGCGCTGGTAGGTCAGGCCCCAGGCGGGCAGCAAGTGCTGCAACAGTTCACTGAGCCCGCTGCCGGCTGCGCTCAGTGCTGCCACGCGGCCATGCAAGGGCGCCGGCGGGATGGCTTCGGTGTGCACGGTCAACGGCAACTCGGCGGTAAAACAGCTGCCAAAGCCTGGCTCGGAGCGAATGTGCAGGTGGCCCTGCATGGCCTTGCACAGGTTGCGCGTCAGCGCCAGGCCCAGGCCGGTACCACCGTACTGGCGGGTGATGCCGGCACCGGCCTGGGTGAAGGGCTGGAAGATGCGCGCCTGGGCGTCTTCGGGGATGCCGATGCCGGTATCCCGTACCTCCAGACGCACACCGCCGACAATGGCCACCAAGCGCACATCGACGCGGCCAAAGCGGGTGAACTTCAGCGCGTTGGACAGCAGGTTGCTGACGATCTGCCGCACACGCGTGGGGTCGCCGAGCACGCTGCTGGGGAAGTCGCTGGCGATCAGGCAGGTCAGCTCCACGCTTTGCGCGGTGTTCTGCGACAGCAGGTTGGCGGTGTCTTCCACCATCGAGCCCATGTCGAACGCAATGCGTTCCAGTTCCAGTTGGCCGGCATCGAACTTGGACAAATCGAGAATATCGTTCAGCAGCTCTACCAGCACCTTGCCCGAGTCATGGGCGATCGCCAGTTGCTGGCGTTGCTCGCTGGGCAGCGGGTTGTCCAGTGCCAGGGCGATCATGCCGAGCATGCCGTTGAGCGGGGTGCGGATTTCGTGGCTCATGTTGGCCAGGAAGGCGGCGCGTGCCTGGGCCATGTCCAGCGCTCGGCTACGGGCTTGTTCCAGCTCCTGATTGGACAGGCTCAGGCTGCTGTTGCTGGCCTTGAGCTCGTTGGTGCGCGCCGACACGATGTCTTCCAGCTCGTTCAGATACTGGGTCAGACGGTTTTCCGCGGTGCGACGCTGTTCGATCTCGGTGGCCATGCTGACGAACTGCTGGTTGGCGACCTTCACCAGCACGCCGATTTCGTCATGCTCGTGTCCGTGTGGGCATTCCAGGCGAGTTTGCCGGGGTTTGCGCGGGTCGCTGCCGCTGAGTGCGCCGATCACCGTCACCAGCGGCTTGGTCAGCATCATGTAGAACAGCGCCAGCAGGATGCCGGTCAGCACCAGGCTGCGGGCAAAACCATTGAGCAGGGTGATGCCGGCACGGTCGAGAAAGCGGCTGCCGAAGGCGAAGGTGTCGATGTCCAGGTACAGGGTGCCCAGGTACTCCTCTGGCATGTGGGTCAGGTACAGGCGTTCCTTGAACTGGCGCTGCTCGCCGAACAGGAAGTCGCTGAGTGGCCGGTAGCGGTCCTGAAGCTTTGGCCGCTCGACATCGGCCAGTACCGTTTCGTTATTGTCGATCAGCCGTGCGCGGATGACGGCCGGCGACTGCAGCAGGCCGCGGGTCAGCTCCAGCGCCAGCTCCGAGTCGATGTTGTAGGCGATGCGCGAGGCCGGGTTTTGGCTGATTTGCAGCAACGCGCTCACTTCACGGTTGATGGACGCGTCTTCGCTGGCATAATCGATGCCGATCTGGATGAGACTGAGCAATGTTCCCAGGATGAAGCCGACCAGGACTGTCAACCGGGCTTGCTTGTATGACAGGCGATTGGTGAACTTGATATCCATGAGTCCCGAGCCGGTTTCCCGTTCCTTGCGCTGCGCAAGCATAGCCGAATAGCCCCGGCTGCTGGTGGGTCTGTCTGTTCATTTCAGTTGATCGCCAAGCGGGGGCCGCTTTGCGCCCCTTCGCGGGCTTGCCCGCTCCCACAGGTACAGCTTAGCCCCAGGCTGAACGCAGCCCTGTGGGAGCGGGCAAGCCCGCGAAGGGGCGCGCAGCGGCCCCCAAAAAACTGAAATTGTTAGGAGTCGTCATGGACGCTCGCTTGATCGCTTTTCTGGACCGCGCCGAATCGGTACTGGCGCGTCTTGAACCCCTGTTGCCGGCACAGCGCCCGCACATCGACTGGACCACCACACTGGCCGCGCGCTGGCAGCGTGATGGCCGCAGCGGCTACCTGCTGCCACTGGAGGTCAGCCTGGACATCCGTCTGACCGATCTGATCGGCGTCGACAAACAGCGCGACCAACTGGGCCGCAACACCCACCAGTTCATCAACGGCCTGCCAGCCAACCACGCGTTGCTGTGGGGCTCGCGCGGTACCGGCAAGTCGTCGCTGGTGCGTGCTTTGCTGGCCGAGCACGCCAGCGCCGGCCTGCGCCTGATCGAAATCGAGCGTGACCACCTGGCCGACCTGCCGCGGGTGGTCGAGCAGCTGCAGAAGCTGCCGCAACGTTTCATCCTGTTCTGCGACGACCTGTCGTTCGAAGCCGGGGAGGGCGATTACCGGGTGCTCAAGAGCGTGCTCGACGGCTCGCTGGAGCAGGCCCCGGACAACGTGCTGCTGTACGCCACCTCCAACCGCCGCCACCTGGTGCCCGAGAAGGAAAGCGACAACGAGAACTGGAAGCGTGTGGACGGCGAGCTGCACCCCAGCGAAGCGGTGGAGGACAAGATTGCCCTGTCTGACCGTTTTGGCCTGTGGCTGTCGTTCTATCCGTTCACTCAGGACCACTTCCTGAATGTTGTGGAACACTGGATTGGCCAGTTGGCACAACCTGCGGGCCTTGTGTGGCAACGCACCGAAGAACTCGACATCCTCGCCGTGCGCTGGGCCACCGGCCGCGGTAACCGTAATGGCCGTTGTGCCTATCAGTTCGCCCGCTATTGGGTCGGGCTGCAATTGCTGGAGCAAAAGTAAATGATCGACCTCAATGCCAGTGGCGCCGGCCTCGACGGCTACAATCTGCTGGCGGCGCAAGTGCAGGCGCTGTTCGCCGACGAGCGTGACTTCATCGCCAATGCCGCGCAGTTTTCGGCGTTTCTGTATAACCAGGTGGACGACCTGAACTGGGCGGGGTTCTACCTCAACCGCAACGAAGAGCTGGTGCTGGGCCCGTTCCAGGGCCAGGTGGCGTGTGTGCGCATTCCGTTCAGTAAAGGTGTGTGCGGGGCCGCGGCGGCAACGCGACAGACCCAGCGGGTCGAGGATGTACATGCATTCCCGGGCCACATTGCCTGTGACAGCGCCTCCAACAGCGAGCTGGTGATCCCGTTGGTGAAAGACGACAGGTTGATTGGCGTGCTGGATCTGGACAGCCCGACGGTGGGGCGGTTCAGCGAAGCGGACCAGGTGGGGCTGGAGCGGTTGGCGGCGATCTTTCTGGCGTTGACTGACTGCTGATCAGTGTTGCCTGTGCCGGCCTCTTCGCGGGTGAACCCGCTCCTACAACGGCCTGTGTCCAACCAGGGATGTGTGTCCACCCCGGTGTAGGAGCGGGTTTACCCGCGAATACGGTGGTGGCTGCAACGATGAATGC
>NZ_JBICMK010000109.1:0-4430 GCF_043106315.1 Pseudomonas sp. FYR_5
TCATCTGGCCGAGGGCATCGAATTCGGCGAGCAGGTTGCCCTTGTCGTCGTAGCGCGCTCGCCAGGTGCTGCCATCCGGGTAGCTGACCTGGGTCACCAGCGTGGTCAGGTGGTGATAAGCGTTTCCACCGCTTCGTTGTTCACCACGCGCTTGATGTCGGTTAGGCGACCCAGCGGGTTGTCGTACTGCAGGTGCACGCGGGGGCCGCCGGTGGCGCTGATGTCGATCAATGTTCCGTCGGGTGTGCGAGTGAAGTGCAGGAAGTGGTCGCCCTCGGTGCACACCAAGTACACCTGCTTGTACGGGTTGTAGATGCGCTAGCCGATATATGCCGTAAAAATACTGGCTCCGCTAACACTTTGGCAGAGCCAGTCCAATACTTAACTGTTAAAGATCACACCACCAAACTCTCACAACAAAACTTATGCAGAAAGTAAATCTCGAAAGACCCGAAGACAAGATATCTAATCCTTAAACTGCACTCCGCGAACCGAGCTATTTTCAAAAATAGACTTGACGCGAGCAGCCACCACAATGACGGAGCTTTCCTCTTCAGCCCTAACGACGTCACTAGAAAGTATTGCCTCATCATCCAAAACTATCTTGCTGAACCATCTAGGGCCATCTGGCATATAGCTAAGCAACGGTTCGCTAACGGACTCCTTCAAGTTAAAAGCTGGTGATTTATCAATCACGCTGAACACTTTGTAACCAGCATAGGAAACCTCACCTATCAGTAGATCCGCATCCACAAACTGAACACCAGAAATGTTTTCTGCCCTCATTAATTCGTAGAGCCGTGGCGAAATCAAATTGGGCCCGTCACTGTAAAAAAAATCATAGCTCAAGAGCTTGGAGGCACTGACCCTTTTTGATCCCTCGAAGCAGACTTTTATATCCTTGCTTACAGCCACACCCTCTTTAAAAACCCCAGATTCTTCACCTGACAACATCTTTACCTTCAGCCAGTAACTCTCAGGGTAATCATCTGAAATAGAAAGTATATGATTCCTAACCACAAGCTGGTTCTCTAGCAGAGTTTTTATTCAGCGCCGACTCATCTGCGCGCAATCCCTTTCTCTCATCAACCATGACTCCGTGAGTTAGCCTTTTGATAGTCCGCTTTGGTTCAACCTTTTTACGTAATCGTGAATAACATCCAGTTTTTCTCTATGGTCGAAGTATTATTACGCGGAAGAGCTTCGATATACCGTTCACACCCGGTGACTCTCCTCACATTTCGGCAGGAAATCAATATTGTATAAATTATGAACAGTTACCTCGCCCACTTGCTTGCAGCATTCTTAGATAGCTGCCGCGGGAACAACATGATTTTTTTGAAAGCCATATATCCCAAGCATCGTATTATAGCCCCCTGAGACACGCCGTCTAAAGATTGACGAGCGAAGACTTCGCTTACACTCGCTGTGCTAAAAAAGCAACGCTGGCACTGCCGCCTGTTAGGCAGAACCAACGCGCTGCATATTTTCAAAGGTCTGGCGTGACACGCAACAATCAAAGACATCTAGCCCCTCGCAAAGCTCTTAGAGCCTTCAAATATCGTTCAATTCAGCCCATGCATCATACGAATAATTATCATCAACTTTTTCAAACGAAACACCCTTCAAGCCAGTTGCCGCCGACTTGAACCTCTCACTACAAAACAGCTCTAAGGTTTCTTGACATCTAAAAATATCCGACTGCAGCTCTGGGGAAACCACAAACCTACTTATAGCATCAATATTCACCGCCCCCGTATAAATATGACTTTCAATTTCGAGACCGGTCTCCAGGTCCTTGGATGTTTCGAATACCGACTCAATCTTATCCAGAGCCGCTAAACTTTCACCAGGAAGAAAAATGAAAAACTCCCCTTTCCTAGACTGCTCCTTATAGGTTATCTCCAAAGGAATAGCCTTATACTTCCCCCCAACCTCATCGCAAACCTCTAAAAATTTTTTCGAAACATAAGTATCACCGATGCTGTAGTAATCAAACTCCAGATCCGACAACTCCATTTCAAGCCCGGACAGCTTTAAAACATATTTTTTTGTTATATTTAGCCCCAGCGGACTTGGCTCAAACGGATCCCATTCAAACTCACTACAATTAAAAAAACCTGACAACACGATTGGGCAGCCACTGCCCTGCGGGTCATAGCGTAAAACGTAATAATTGGAACCACTCACAAAAGCCTCCCAGTGATCGCATCCACAACAAACGTATTATTCTCCAGACTTTCTCTCGCGAAATTCTGGATTTTACCTATACCTAATACCAATTGCGTATCAGAAACCTTACCAGCCCTAAAGGCGTCATTCAAAGCAGAAATCTTAGACTCAATGACCTTAGTATATTTAGCATGACTTGACCAATGCCCTGGCAGATCAATGTTTTGCGTTAGCTTCTTACTACCCGGCAAAAATATACCATTGGATGCACCATCATCATTAAAGCCCATTGACCGAAGCCTGTTAAACATTTTTTCGTAACGAGGCTTTTTCATTATTTCTTCGGGGATTAAATGATGATTAGCCATTCCATCCCCCTTTCTGGCCCCCATGTTATTACCCAGTTTCGTAGAGCACCACCCCAGCGGATCGATTTCTTGGATAGGGTTTTCAGCGTACGAATATATATTCAAGCCCCCTGCCAAGCCTATGGGGTCCTGAGTCAAAAATCGGCCAACCTTAGGATCATAGAATCTGAAAGTGTTGTAATGCAGTCCGGTTTCGACATCAAAGTATTGGCCTTGGAAGCGTAGATTCTGCTCAACCTTATTAACAGGCAGTTGCTCTACAGCCCCCCAACAACGGTACGTCGCCTGCCAAATGATCTGCCCGTCACTGTCCGTCAGCTCCAGCGGCGTACCAATCTGATCGGTATGGAAGTAATAGACCTTCTGCTCTTCCCCTTCAACCTGATCAACCCGCGCCAACGGCGCATAGCTACCCGGCTCGTACAGGTACAAGATGCTCTTCGCAGGCGTCTCCTCACGCAGCATCCTCAGCCCCTGCCAGAGAAAGCGCTTCTGTTCGACCTCGCCCTTGATTTCAGCCTGCTTGGCCACCCGCCGCCCAAGGCTGTCGTACCGGTACTCGCCTTGGCTTTCCAGCTTGCCATTGACCAACGTCTCCGCCCGCACCAGCCGGTTCTCGCAGTCATAGCTGAAGTGCTGCAGCTTACTGTGCCCCGAGCGCTTCTCGATCAGGTTGCCCCACGGGTCGTAGCGATACTCCTGATCCCGCCACTGTTTGATGCGGTTGTCCTTGACCTTGTCGAACTGCCGCGCATTGAAGTCCAGGCGGTTGGCTGCCGGGTCGTAGCGGAATTCCTCACTGCCGATCAGCGAGCCGGTATCGCGACTGCGCAATTGGCCATTGGCTTCGTACTCGTACTTGATCTCGCCGCGTAGCTTGTCAAGGGTACGCACCAGTTCACCGGCCGGGTCGTACTGGTAACGGCGGTGGATCGGGTTGTAGGCGTGCTCGACCAGCAACGAGGTATTGATGCCAGTGTTATGCACCTGCGAAAGCTTGTCGGCCGGCAAGGTCGAGGCAAACTGCCAGGCCTTGCGCCCCATGGCGTCATAACCGAAGCAACTGGTGAGCTTGCCCTGGGTCCGGTACACCTCGCGGTGCAGGTCATCGCGCTCCATGTCGCTGATCACCTGACCATCCAGGTTCAGCTGGTGCAGGTGACCGCTGCCGTAGTACAGGTGATTGACCTTGCGCCCATCCGGGAGGGTCAGCGTGGTCAGGTTGCTGAGCGGGTCGTACTCGTAGCCGAGCGTGCCGTCAGGGCTGATTTCTTTGCTCAGTCGGCCGAGCAGATCGTAGGTGTATTCCAGCTTCTCTTCCGTGATCCCAAGCTGCTTGCCGATCCCGGTCGGTTGCCGCTCGATGCTCAGCAACCGGTCACCGTCGTCATAGGTGAATCGCTGTTGTGCGTCGCTATTCAGTTTGGCGACCAAACGACCAATGGCATCACGCTCGAACAGCGTATGGCGCTCGGGCCGCTCGGCATTTTCGCCATAGCCAATCTCATCCAGTCGTGTGAGATGGCCGCCGACGTCGTAGCTGAAACGCCGGGTCAGGTTATCCACCCGCACTTCTTCGCTCAGCCGGTCCGAAGCGTCGTAGGCAAAGCTGTACGTGGCGTTGTTCTCGTTGACCAGCGCGGTCAGGCGCATGGCCTTGTCGTACTCGTACCGAACCCGTTGGCCCTTGGCATCCTGGCGGCTGCTCGGCAGGCCACGGGCCGTGCGCATCAGGCGGGTGGTCTGGCCCTTGCCGTCGGTGTGGCTGAGCACCTGCCCGTAGACGTTGTAGGTGAAGCTTTCCGTGGTGCCGTCCGGGTGGCTGATGCGCAGCACTTCGCCGTCGGGCTTGCGCGCCAGTGTGGTGGTCTGGTTCAGCGCGTCCGTTAC
>NZ_JBICMK010000010.1:0-32476 GCF_043106315.1 Pseudomonas sp. FYR_5
ACCCGCGAATACGGTAGCGGCGGCAACGGTGAGCGGCTGGTGAAATTGGCCAGCAGGCCCGGCCCTTTCGCGGGTAAACCCGCTCCTACCCCCAAACCTCGAAGGCCTGGAGGCTCTCGGTACCCGCGAAGGGCTGCAAAGCGGCCTGGCAGCCTCGGATCAAAACCCTACACTGGCCTGCACATAGAAGGTCCGTGGTTCACCCACATAGAGGCCGGCATTGTTGTCACTGGAGCGGGTGAAGTACTGCTTGTCGAACAGGTTCTTCACCCCCGCCGCCAGCTTCAGGTTGGACCACTGCGGCCCGAATTCATAACCGCCACGGGCATGCCAGGTCACGTAGCCCGGAATATCGCCATACCGCCCGTCAGCACTCGGCTCGGTGATGTAGTCGCCATTGAAACTGCCATCGGCATTGATTCCGGTGCCGGGTGCGCGCTGCCTGGATTGGGCGTAGGCATCCAGGTTCCAGGTCCAGTGGTTGACCGCGTAACGCACCCCGGCAGTGGCCACCTGGCGTGAATAGAACGGCAGGTCACGGCCCTTGAATCCCGGGATATCCCCTTCATAGGTTGCGCGGGTATAGGTGTAGCCACCGCTCACCGACAGCCCGTCCAGGCGCGGGTCCAGCCCGGCCAGGTCATAGCGCACCGAGGCCTCGACACCCTGGTGCCTGGTCGCCCCCAGGTTGGTCCAGCCCACGTCGTTGCTGATGTACTGCAGCTCATCATCGAAGTCGATGTAGAACGCCGTCAGCTCACCGGCAAAGCCACCATTGTCATAACGGGTACCGATTTCGTAGGTCTTGGCCTTCTCCGGCTCCAGGCCATTGGCCGTACTGTTGCCAGAACCGCCCTGGCCCAGCTGGAAGTACTGCAGGCTACCGAACGAAGTCTCGTAGTTGGCGAACACCTTCCAGGCATCGGAAACGTGGTACATCACGCTCAGTGCCGGCAAAGGCTCGTTGCTGGTGATGCTGCGCTTCTTCTCGGCTACCGGGCGGTTGTTGGCGTCCAGTACCGGGCGGTCGCGCCAGTCGGTATTGATGTGCTCGAAGCGCACGCCAGGGGTGATGGTCCAGTTGCCCACGTCGATCTTGTCGTCGATGTAGTAGGCGCTGGCTTCAGTACCGCCGCTGCGGTCCTGGAACACGTGGCCGTCAGAAGTCGGGGTCACCGTCGGCACGTTGTCGATCAGCGCCAGCCGAGTCGTCTGTTCGCGCATCGCTTCCTTCAGGTAACGGTAACCGACACTGACTTCCTGGGTGGTTGGGCCGGCAAAGAAGATGCGCGAAACACGGGGTTCGATGGCAAAGGTGTGGTAGTTGCGCGGGTACGACGACAACGTCTTCATGTCCCGCGAGGCAATGGTGCTGCCGCGGAAACTGTCGGTGTAGTAAGTCAGCACTTCGAACTGGGTGGCATCGTCGAGCTGCCGCTGCCATTTGAACGACACATCCTTGCGCCGGCCCGCGAAGTAGTCGTAATCGCGCAGCGACTGATACGGGTTGCTGTCGTATTGGGCCTGGGTCAGGCCACCCGGCATGTCGGCACGGCCATCGTAATAATGGAAGTTGAGCCAGAACTCATCGACATCGGTTGGCGCCCAATGCGTCTTGAGGATAACGTCGTCGATGTCGTTGCCGTTGTTGCTTTCACGGTAACCGTTGCCATTCACCCCGGTGTACAGCAGCGCCACGCCCATGCCATTGTCGGCCGTGCCGCCGACGAAGGCTGACTCGGTGTGTTTCCAGCCACCGTGCCGGGAGGTTTCCAGCGTGGTGGACAGCTCTGCCGAGGCCTTTTGCGGAATCGCCCGGGTTACGAAGTTGATCACCCCGCCCACGTTCTGCGGGCCGTAGCGCACCGAACCGGCACCGCGCACGACGTCGATGCTGTCGAGGTTGCCAGAGGAAATCGGTGCCATCGACAGCTGTGGCTGGCCATACGGCGCGAAGGCGGCCGGGATACCATCGATCAGTACCGTGGAGCGCGGCGACAGGCGCGAAGTAAGGCCACGCACGCCCACGTTCAGCGACAGGTCGCTGCCACCGGTTCCGTTGGAGTCCTGCACTTGCACGCCGGGGATGCCACGCAGCACGTCGCGCACATTCATTGCACCCTTTTCCACCATTGCCTCGCGGCGCACCACGGTGCGTGCCCCGGGGTGGTTCTGTACCACGCTCTGCTGGGCATCCCCCAGCCAGTCACCGACCACCTTGATATCGGTGGGTGCCAGCTCCAGGCTGCCGCTGCCCAGGTCAAGGGTAGTCGGCAGAGGCTTCACCACAACGGTGTCCCGGGACATCTCGAAGGTGAGCCCGCTGCCTTGCAGCAGCTGTTGCAGCGCCTGCACCGGCGTCAGGTTGCCCGATACCGCCGGGGCCTGTTTACCGGCGACCAGCTCGGGGCTGAAAAACAGCTGCAGGCTGGTCTGCTGGCCGAGCTGGTTCAGCGCCGAACCCAACGGCTGAGCCTGGATCTGGAGGGTATTACCGGCCTCTGCGGCCTGGCTGCCAACGGCCACAGTGCTGACCGCCAGGGCCAGCGCCAGGGCGCGAAAGCGTGGAAGGGATTTGTTGTTGTTCACGTCGTCGAAACATCCTGGAATGCGGAATAAACGCCAACCGCGTGCAAATGGAAATGCTTGGCAGTTGCAGCTGGCGAGGAAGACGAACGAGTGAAAAAAAACCTGAATCTATTTGGCGATTATTTCGCTGGAGCCGTCTTCATGGGCCTTGATGGCCACCGGCAGGATGCTCGGCAAGGCCCGCAGCAGAGCGTCTGGGTCGTTGGTGCTGAAGGTGCCTGACAGGCGCAGCCGGGCGACTTTACCAGGGGCGACCCGCAATGGCTGGCTACGGTAGCGAGAAGCTTCGGCCACTACTTCGGCGAGGATTGCATTGTCGAACACCAGTTTCCCCTGACGCCATGCGGTCATGGCGCCGATATTGACCGCATAGGGTGCGGCGACCAGGCCCTGTTCATCTATATGCGACCCCTGCCCGGCCGTCAGTTGCGCCAGCGAGGCGCCCTTGCCCTGCACCCGCACCGACCCCTGTTCCACCGCCACACGGGTGCTGGCTGGGTCCAGGCGTACGTCAAAGCGGGTACCTGTGACGATCACACTGCCCTGGGCAGTGTCGACCACAAACGGCCGGTTACTGTCATGGGCGACGCTGAACATCACTTCACCGGCGTTCAGGCGCACGTGCCGCTGGCCGGCGCTGAACTCCACCTGCAACTGCGTGCTGCCATTGAGCTCGAGATGCGAGCCATCCGGCAGTTCGACCTGACGGCGCTCATTGAAGGCCGTCTGCAGGCTGCCCTGATGGTTCAGTTGCAGGTAGTGCCAGCCACCCCAGCCCAGGGCCAGCGCCACTGCCGCGACACTGGCGGCCAACGCCTGGCGCATGAAACGTCGTCGTGGCAGCTGCTGTACCGGGTCTGGCTGGCACAGCGCCTCCAGGCGCTGGCGTGGAATGAAGTCGGCAGCCTGCCATACGCGGCAGAGATGCTCGTATTCTTCCCGGTGGTGCTCGTCGCTCGCCAGCCAGGCACGCAACTGTTTGTGCAGCCCGGCATCCCGAGGTGCGTCCTGCACGCGGGCGAACCATGCGGCCGCCTGCTCGCGGACGGCATCGGTACCGTACTGTTCCATCGAAAAGATCTCCTGACTCTTCATGCCGACACATCCAGGTGCTCACGCAAGTGCCGGAGCGTGCGGATCATATACTTTTCGACCATGTTCTTGCTCAACCCCATGCGCTCGGCAATCTCGGCCTGGGTCAGGCCTTCGAGCTTCTGCCAGATGAACACCTGCCGGCAGTTGAGTGGCAGCTCGGCCAGGGCCCGCTCAACGCTGTCGGCCAGCTCCAGGGCATGCACGTAGGCTTCCGGGTCGCCACTGCCGGTTGCGCCTTCTTCGAAGGCTTCCCGCTCCAGGGCCTGGCGCCGGTCTTCGCGACGGAAGCCATCCACAGCGATGTTGCGCGCAGCCTGATGCAGGTAGGCGCGTGGCTGCTCCACCTGCTCGCGCGGGGTTTCCAGTACCCGGACAAAGGCATCATGGGTGAGGTCCTCGGCCTGCTGACGACTGCGCAGCTTGCGCGTCCAGGTGCCGATCAGCTCATGGTAGTGGTCGAGGAAGCCTTTGTGTCCGGACACGGTCGGGGGTCATCGGGGAGGCAGATAAGGGTGCGAATAGTAATGTTTCTCATCAAAAGCAGCAAATCCGCCAGTCGGTAACAAAAAATTTATGGGCGATTTCCTGTACGGGGGTACCAGGAAAATGTGGCCATAAATATGAACACCTCCGGCCCTTTCGCGGGCAAGCCCGCTCCCACATGGAACGCGTATCCCCTGTAGGAGCGGGCTTGACCGCAAAGGGCCCAACACGCTCCATTCCACAATTTTTTACGCTTGAAAGATCGCAGGGAACATCAGCCGGTCACACGAGTCGGTTATTCAAATGGCTGGTCGTCGATCCACGTCGATCACGCCCGGATTGCCTGTTGATTCTGCATTCTTCACGCCCTAAAGTGCGCGCCGAACGTCCATGCTGGAAACGATCCATCCGGCTCAAGTACTGAGTAGGCGAACCAAAGTGGGGATACGGAGGACGTTCAGTTTGCAGCCACTTAATCTTTCAGTTTGCCCATGGAGTCCCTGAGCATGTCGATCCAGGTCGAAGACTATTTCGCGCGTGAAACCTTCCAGAAAATGAAGGCGTTCGCTGACAAGCAGGAAACCCCGTTCGTACTCATCGACACCCAGATGATCAGCCAGGCGTATGACGACCTGCGCGCCGGTTTCGAATTCGCCAAGGTCTACTACGCGGTCAAGGCCAACCCGGCCGTGGAAATCATCGACCTGCTCAAAGAGAAAGGTTCGAGCTTCGACATCGCCTCGATCTACGAGCTGGACAAAGTACTGGGCCGCGGTGTCAGCGCCGACCGTATCAGCTACGGCAACACCATCAAGAAGTCCAAGGACATCCGCTACTTCTACGAGAAGGGCGTGCGCCTGTACGCCACCGACTCGGAAGCCGACCTGCGCAACATCGCCAAGGCCGCACCGGGCTCGAAAGTGTATGTGCGTATCCTGACTGAAGGCTCCACCACTGCCGACTGGCCGCTGTCCCGCAAGTTCGGCTGCCAGACCGACATGGCCATGGACCTGCTGATCCTCGCCCGTGACCTGGGCCTGGTTCCTTACGGTATCTCCTTCCACGTGGGTTCGCAGCAACGCGACATCAGCGTGTGGGACGCCGCCATCGCCAAGGTCAAGGTAATCTTCGAACGCCTGAAAGAAGAAGACGGCATCGAACTGAAGCTGATCAACATGGGTGGTGGCTTCCCGGCCAACTACATCACCCGTACCAACAGCCTGGAAACCTACGCCGAAGAAATCATCCGCTTCCTCAAGGAAGACTTCGGTGACGAACTGCCGGAAATCATCCTCGAGCCTGGCCGTTCGCTGATCGCCAACGCCGGCATCCTGGTCAGCGAAGTGGTGCTGGTCGCACGCAAGTCGCGTACCGCCGTCGAGCGCTGGATCTACACCGACGTAGGCAAGTTCTCCGGCCTGATCGAAACCATGGACGAAGCCATCAAGTTCCCGATCTGGACCGAGAAGAAAGGCGAAGCCGAAGAAGTGGTCATCGCCGGCCCGACCTGCGACAGTGCCGACATCATGTACGAGAACTACAAGTACGGGCTGCCGCTGAACCTGGCCATCGGTGACCGCCTGTACTGGCTGTCGACCGGCGCCTACACCACCAGCTACAGCGCAGTGGAATTCAACGGCTTCCCGCCGCTGAAGGCTTACTACCTGTAATGCACGACGGGGCCGAAAGGCCCCGTTTTCATGTGTGCTCTCCTGTACCGGCCTCTCCGCGCCGATCGATTTCCTCGGCATACCGCGCCGCAAAGGCCATCAACACCGGCCCTGCGCCCTGCAGGGTTACCAACGCAGCACGCAGGAAATTCATGTTCCCCGCAACCCGGGCCTGCTCCAGCCACTGCCCTGCCTCGGCCAACTGCCCACGCTCGACCAGCACCAGCGCCAGGCTGAACATCCCGCGAAAATCCCCCGCCTCGGCCGAACGCCGATACCAGCGCACCGCCCGCGCCGGGCTGGGCGCCGTGGCGATGCCCTGCTCCAGGTAACGCCCATACAGGTTCATCGATTTGGCATGCCCCAGCTGTGCAGCCTTCTCGTAGCACATCAGCGCCTGCACCTGATTGACCGGCACCCCACGCCCGGTCGCCAGAAGGTTGCCCAGGTTATACAGGCCCCAGTCCAAACCGGAATCAGCCGCACGGGCGTAGTGAACGGCAGCCTGCGCCAAATTCACCTCACCGCCCCAACCATGCTCCAGGCAACGCCCGAGCATGTTGTGCGCCATGGCATTCCCCCCCTGTGCAGCGATACCGAACCAGCGCCGGGCGACGGTGGCATCCTGCTGGATGCCAAGCCCATCCAGCAGGATCTGTCCCAGCAGCAACTGCGCCTCGACCGCACCCTGCCCCGCTGCCGCCAGAATTGCCTGGGCGGCCTTGCCGGGGGATTCCTCGAGCATGGCCTGCAAGCCGGCCACATCCACCACTTCCTCACGCCGCAGCAGGTAAGACACGGCTCAAACCTCAGCCCAGCGGCGCAGCAAGTTATGGTAAGTGCCCGTCAGCTGCAACAACGAAGGATGGTCCGGCACATCGGCAGTCAGTTGCTGGATTGCGTTGTCCATCTCGAACAGCAGCGTCCGCTGGCTGTCATCGCGCACCAGGCTCTGGGTCCAGAAGAATGCGGCATAGCGTTGGCCACGGGTCACCGGGTTGACCTTGTGCAAGCTAGTGCCGGGGTACAGCACCATGTCACCGGCGGCCAGCTTGACCTGCTGCACGCCATAGGTGTCCTGGATCACCAGCTCACCGCCGTCGTAGCTTTCCGGGTCGCTGAGGAACAACGTGGAAGACAGGTCGGTACGCACCCGCTCCGGGCTGCCCTTGGGCTGGCGCAGGGCGTTGTCGATGTGGAAGCCGAAGTTGCCACCTTCGCGGTAGCAATTGATCAGCGGCGGGAACACCTTGTGCGGCAACGCTGCCGACATGAAGCGCGGGGTTTTCCACAGGCGGTCGATCAACGCAGTGCCAATTTCCTTGGCCAGCGCATGGCCTTCCGGCAACTGCAGGTTGTGCTTGGCCTTGGCCGACTGATAACCCGCCGTAAGCTTGCCATCGGCCCAGTCGGCCTGCTCCAGCGCCTCGCGAATACGGGCCAGTTCATCAGCGTCGAACAGACCTGGGATGTGAAGCAGCATGGCAACAGCACCGTTGGGAAATGTAAAGGCTCAATGATATTGATTCCCTTTTGCGCTACACAAGCCCCATTCGCCGCTTAAGACGTTTCAGCTGCATGAAACCGTAAAGACAAATTGTAAAGATTGTAAATTCTTCACGAATGGTAACGACTCTCAATTGTTAGTCAAAATTGCTTACATTAAGATCCACCGCCTCGAAACCTTGGGGAAGGTCCTTACCAATGCGTCACTACGTGCCATCTGCTGTGAGCTCACAACGCCTGCTTGCGTCCGCCATCGGCGTTGCCATCTCTGCTGCATCGACTGCTCAGCTTGCATGTGCAGATGATCAGGCTGCTGATTCTGTCATTTCACTCGACGCGACCAGCGTCAACGCGGCACAGGATGTCACCAGCTACAAGACGGACACCGCCAGCTCGAAGAAGTACACCGCCCCGCTGCGTGAAACACCGAAGAGTGTCACGGTGATCCCTCAGCAAGTCATTCGTGACACGGGTGCGACGTCCTTGGTAGACGCCTTGCGTACAACCCCAGGCATCACTTTTGGCGCAGGCGAAGGCGGCAACCCAGCGGGTGACCGCCCTATCATCCGCGGCTTCAACGCCGAAAGTGACGTATTTGTCGATGGCATGCGCGATGTCGCATCTCAAAGCCGGGAGATCTTCAACGTCGAGTCCATTGAGGTCGCAAAAGGCCCTGGCTCCGCTTTTACCGGTGCTGGCTCGACGGGCGGGAGCCTCAACCTGGTCACCAAGAGCGCAAAACTTGGCGATAGCTACAACGGTGGGTTCACTTGGGGTTCAGACCAGACCAAACGCACCACCCTGGACTTGAACAAGCAACTGACCGACACCTCTGCCTTTCGCTTGAACCTGATGAAGCACGAAGCCAACGTCGCCGGTCGTGACGATGTGGATGTGAGCCGTTGGGGGGTAGCACCGTCGTTCGCTTTTGGCTTGGGCACCGATACACGGGTCACAGTGGGTTACTACCACCTGAAGACTGACGACATGCCTGACTACGGCATCCCGCTGAACCGCAGCGCCACGCGCAGCAAATACAATGTAGATGGCCCGGCTCATGTTGACCGCGACAACTTCTACGGTTTGAACGGACGCGACTATCGCAAGACCAGCAACGACAGCGGCACGATCCGTATCGAACATGACCTGAACGAAAACCTGACACTGTCCAACAGCTTCCGCATGTCGCGCTCGACCCTCGACTACATCGTGACCAACCCGGATGACAGTAAAGGTAACGTCGCCAACGGTACGGTCTATCGCGCCACCAAGAACCGCAATTCGACGTCCAAAGGCTGGGTGAACCAGACCGACCTGAGTGCCAAGTTCAATACCGGCTTCATCGAGCATAGCCTGGTGACAGGCCTGGAGTTCACCTACAGCGACACGCATAACCGCGGGTATGTCGTCACCTCGGCCGCTGGCACAGGCACTGTTTGCACCCCCGCCTTGCTGGCCTCGGGCGACTGCACCAGCCTCTACGACCCGTCCCCGGATGACGGCTGGTCTGGCACGATTACCGACAGCCAAGCCTTCACCGATACGGATACGAAGACCAGCGCTGCCTACGTATTTGACACGCTGACTTTCAACGAACAGTGGTCGCTGAACCTTGGCCTGCGTTACGACGATTACCAGACCAAATCAAGCGGATACAGCACAGGTGGTCGTGGCTCGGTGGCGGGGGACTTCTCTCGCGAAAACAACGCGCATCTGTGGAACTACCAAGTTGGCGTAGTCTACAAGCCGTTGCCAAACGGCAGTATTTACGCTGCATGGTCGACCTCCAGCAACCCGTCGGGCGAAACCAGCGGCAATGGCGGCCTGGAGCTGGCGGCCAACAACAGCAACCTCGATCCAGAACGTAACCGCAACTACGAAATCGGCACGAAGTGGGACTTCTTCGACGATAACCTATCGTTGACCGCAGCCTTGTTCCGTACCGACAAAACCAACGCACGCGTCACCGATCCAGACAATGCCACTTATCAGGTGCTCGATGGCGAACAACGGGTCCAGGGTGTGGAGCTGACCTACTCGGGTAACCTGACCAGCAAGTGGAAGGTCTATGGCGGCTACACCTATATGGAAAGCGAGATCGTGAAAACCTCTACTGCAGCGAACGAAGGCAACCACATGCCTAGCACGCCGCGTAACAACTTCACGTTCTGGTCGACCTACGACATCATTCCGCAACTGACCGTCGGTGCTGGCGCGACTTTTGTCGACTCGCGCTTCGGTGACGAAGCCAACTCTGTCGAGGTGCCTTCCTACTGGCGCTATGACGCCATGGCTACCTATCGCCTGACGAAGAATGTCGACTTGCAGCTGAATGTGCAAAACCTGACCGACAAGCGTTACTTCGATCAAGTATTCGCTACGCATTACGCTCACGTAGCGCCTGGCCGTACTGCACTCATGAGTGCCAACTTCCACTTCTAATCAAGTCACCCCGAGCCCCGTTCATTCCCGTGAGCGGGGCTTTTGCGTATCAAGGCATAATGCACGCCGCGCAGGTCGCGGCAGCAACTCAAGGTGAGTAACGTGGTGAAGAAGACGCTGTTCCAATTGCACTGGTTCTTTGGCATCACCGCTGGCCTGGTGCTGGCCTTGATGGGCATTACCGGGGCGCTGTACTCGTTCCAGGAAGAACTGCTGCGCGCATTCAATGCCGATGTACTCAAGGTAGAAGTACGCGCCGAAGGCGTGCTGCCGCCGGCCGAGCTGGTTAAACGGGTCGAAGCCCAGCAGCACGACAAGGTGTCGATGCTGTGGGTCGACGTGCGTGAAGGCAACGCTGCACGTATCTTCTTCATGCCGGCACCGGGCGAACGCCGTGGCGAACTGCGCTATGCCGACCCGTACACCGGCGAACTCAAGGGTGAAGTGGCCGGGCAAGGCTTCTTCAACCTCATGCTCAAGCTGCACCGCTTCCTCGCCATAGGCGACACTGGCCGGCAAATCACCGGGGCCTGCACCTTGATGCTGGTGTTCTTCTGCCTGTCCGGCCTGTACCTGCGCTGGCCGCGCAAAGCGCTGGACTGGCGCACCTGGCTGACCTTCGACTGGGCCAAGAAAGGCCGCGCCTTCAACTGGGACCTGCACGCCGTGGCAGGTACCTGGTGCCTTCTGTTCTACCTTCTGTTCGCCCTGACCGGCCTGTTCTGGTCCTATGAGTGGTACCGCGAAGGCCTGAACAAGCTGCTGGCTGACGCGCCGGCTGCGGGCCAGCAGCAAAAACGTGGTGAAGGCCGTGGCCGGCACGGGCCGCAGAAAGTCGACCGGAATGCGCCACCGCTGGTGGTGGACTACGACGCCATCTGGGCCAACCTCAAGGACGCCGCGGGCCCAGGCCTTTCCACCTACAACCTGCGCCTGCCGCCCGCTGGCGGTCAGCCGGCCAACCTGTTCTACCTGCTCGACAACGCTGCCCACCCACGTGCCTTCAATACCCTGGTCCTGGACCCGGCCACTGGCCAGGTTAAAAAGCACGACCGCTACACCGACAAGTCCTTCAAGGCGCAACTGCTGCAGAGTGTTTACGCCTTGCATGTGGGCGAGTACTTCGGCTTGCCGGGGCGCATCATCGTCACCATCGCCAGCCTGACCATGCCGTTGTTCTTCGTCACTGGCTGGCTGCTGTACCTCGACCGTCGCCGCAAGAAACGTCAGGTGCGCGCAGCCCGTGGCAAGGTCGCCAACAGCAACGGCAATGGCGACGGTTGGCTGATCGGTTTTGCCAGCCAGAGTGGCTTTGCCGAGCAGTTGGCCTGGCAGAGTGCGAAGCAGCTACAGGCAGCTGGCCAGACAGTTCAGGTGCGCGCCCTTGCCGAGCTGGGTGAAAACGACCTGCGCCAGGCCCATCGCGCGCTCTTCGTGGTGAGTACCTTCGGCGACGGCGAAGCGCCCGACAGCGCTCGCGCCTTCGAGCGCAAGGTGCTCGGCCAGCCTTGGGCACTGAACAACCTCAACTATGCCCTGCTCGCCCTCGGTGATCGTCAGTACCCGCACTTCTGCGGTTTCGCTCGTCGTCTCCAGGCGTGGCTGGGGGAGCGCGGTGCCAGCAGTGCATTCAGCCCGGTGGAAGTGGACAACGCCGACCAGGCCGCCCTGCAGCAATGGCAGCAGGAACTGGCGCAACTGACCGGCGCCCAGCCGGTGGCCGCCTGGCAACCGCCAACCTTTGCCAACTGGTCGCTGGTGCGCCGCAAACTGCTCAACCCTGGCAGCCAAGGCCAACCGGTGTACCTGCTTGGCCTGCAGGCTGCAGAACCTGCAAGCTGGGAAGCCGGCGATCTGGTAGAGATACTGCCGCTGAATGGGCAGCCACGGATCGACGCGTTCCTCAAGGGCATGGCACTGGACGCCAACAGCCAGGTGCAGGTGAATGGCCTGAGCGAAACCCTTGCCCAGGCACTCGCTGGCCGCCAGTTGCCGATGCGCCGCGACCACCTGATCGGCTTACAGCCGCAGGCACTGGTGGATGCACTGGTACCGATCGGCAGCCGCGAATACTCCATCGCCTCGATCGCCAGCGATGGTGTGCTGGAGCTGATCGTGCGCCAGGAACGCCACCCTGACGGCAACCTTGGTTTGGGCTCTGGCTGGCTGACCGAATACCTGCCAATGAATGGCACCCTGAGCCTGCGCCTGCGGCGTAACAGTGGCTTCCATCTGCCTGAGGCCGCTGCGCCGATGATCCTGATCGGCAACGGTACTGGCCTGGCAGGCCTTCGCAGCCTGTTGCGCGCGCGGGTCAATGCCGGTGAGCAGCGCAACTGGCTGTTGTTCGGCGAGCGTAATCGGGCGCATGACTTGCTGTGCGGCGATGAGCTGCAGGCTTGGCTGGACAACGGCGACCTGGCACGGCTGGACCTGGCGTTCTCGCGCGATCAGGCCGAGAAGGTGTATGTGCAGGACGTGATGCTGCAACAGGCCGAGGATTTCAAGCGCTGGGTGGCCGATGGGGCTTGCGTGTATGTCTGCGGCAGCCTGCAAGGCATGGCGGCTGGGGTGGATGCGGCGCTCAATCGCATGCTGGGTGAAGAAGCTGTACAGCAGTTGATCGAGGATGGGCGGTATCGGCGGGATGTGTATTGACCGGAAATCGATTCAACCAGCGCCGGCCTCTTCGCGGGTGAACCCGCTCCTACGACGGCCTGTGTCCAACCCCAGATGTGTGTCCACCACTGATCTGTGTAGGAGCGGGTTTACCCGCGAATACGGTAGCGGCGGCAACGGTGAACGGCGGGTGGATATTGGCCAGCAGGGCCGGCCTCTTCGCGGGTGAACCCGCTCCTACACGACGGCCTGTGTCCAACCCCAGATGTGTGTCCACCACCGATCTGTGTAGGAGCGGGTTTACCCGCGAATACGCTGGCGGCGGCAACGGTGAAGGGCCAGGGAGATTGGCCACCAGGCCCTTTCGCGGGCAGGCCCGCGAAGAAGCCGGCGCTGCTGTCAGTGCAGCTCGAAGGTATCGGCATCCAGGTTGGCCGGGAACTTGGCCCGGTACGCCGCCAGTTCCGACGCGCTCAGCACTGCAGTAAACACCCCGTCCGCCTCCCCGGCACTGAGCAGGCTCTCACCCTGGAAATCCAGCACCTGGCTGTCACCAGAATAAGCAAAGCCTTTACCGTCCGTGCCCACCCGGTTCACCGCCGCCACATAGCACAGGTTTTCGATGCCCCGCGCCGGCAGCAGACGGTTCCAGTGCTGGCGGCGCGCGGCCGGCCAGTTGGCGGTATACAGCAGCAGGTCAGTGTCCTGGGCGTCGCGGCTCCACACCGGGAAGCGCAGGTCGTAGCAGATCAGCGGGCGAATCCGCCAGCCCTTGACCTCGAACTGCACCTGCCGCTCGCCTGGGGTGTAATGTTTGTGCTCACCGGCCATGCGGAACAGGTGGCGTTTGTCGTAGTGCAGAATCTCGCCGTCCGGCCGTGCCCACAACAGGCGGTTGCGGTGGCTGCCATCGGCCGCCTGGATGATCACACTGCCGGTAATCACCGCATTGTGCTTCTTCGCCTGGGCTTTCAACCATTTATAGGTCGGACCGTTCTCCTGCTCGCACAGGCTTTCCGACTGCATCGAAAAGCCGGTGGTGAACATTTCCGGCAGGATCACCAGGTCCACCTCGCCCACCTGCTCCAGCAGCACCTCGAAGTGCGCGTAGTTGGCCTCGCGGTCATGCCAGGCCAGGGTGGTTTGCACCAGGGCGACTTTCAGGTTCGGCAGTGTACTCAGATCGCGCATAGTCTTTCCGCTGCCTGACGCAGCGTCTCCTCTCGTTTGGCAAAGCACAGGCGCACCAGGCGTTGCTCGGGGATGGGTTGCTGGTAGAACACCGATACCGGGATGGTCGCCACGCCGTGCTCACGCGTCAGCCACAGCGACATGTCGACGTCGTTCAGGTCCGGGCGGATTTGCGAATAGTCCACCAGTTGGAAATAAGTGCCCGTCGTGCGGGTAAAGTTGAAACGCGAGCCTCCCAGCAAACCGCAGAACAGGTCGCGCTTGGCCTGGTAAAAGGCCGGCAACTCATCAATATGCTCGGGGTGCTCGGCCATGAAATCGGCCAAGGCACACTGCAGCGGCGTCACGCCACAGAAGTTGACGTACTGGTGCACTTTGCGCAGCTCGGCGCTCAAGGCAGGCGGTGCAATCACGTACCCGGTCTTCCAGCCGGTAACGTGGTACGTCTTGCCGAACGAACTGACCACGAAGGCACGCGAGTACAACTGCTCATGGGCCAGCACGCTGGCGTGGCGTACGCCGTCGTAGACCAGGTGCTCGTACACTTCATCGCTGACCAGGTAGATATCGCGGTCGGCAATAAGCGCGGCCAGCTGGTCGAGGTCTTCGCGAGTGATCAGCGCGCCGCTGGGGTTGTGTGGCGAGTTGAGGATGACCATGCGCGTGCGCGGGCTCAAGGCATCGCTGAATTTCTGCCAGTCGATACGGAAGGTACCGTCGCTCAGCTGCACATGAACACAGCGGCCACCGGCCAGCTCCACCGACGGCTCGTAACTGTCGTAGCAGGGATCGAAGACGATCACTTCGTCACCGGCATGTACCACCGCCTGGATGGCACAGAAAATAGCCTCGGTGGCGCCGGGGGTGATAGTCACTTCCTGATCGGCATCCACCCTGGCCCCATACAGCCGCTCGACCTTGGCCGCTACCTGCTGGCGCAAGGCCGGCAGGCCGGTCATCGGCGAATACTGGTTATGCCCGGCAGCCACGTGCCGGCCCACTGCATCGAGCAGGGCCTGCGGGCCATTGAAGTCAGGAAAACCCTGGGACAGGTTGAGCGCGCCAGCCTGCACGGCGAGCTGGGACATGGTGGTGAAGATGGTCGTGCCGACATTCGGCAGTTTGCTGCGGATCATGGAGCCCTCTTTCCTGGGGTATATCCGGCACGGGGTGGAGTCCGAGCATAGCGGATCAAGCGGTCAGGAAAAAGGTTGAAACAATAGGGGGATTGCTCTGGATCAAGGGGCGTCTGTGGGGGCGACCTTGCCCGCCCCCACATGGCGCTACTTAACGTTTGTCGCGACGCTTCTTCTCGGCCTTCTTGTGGTGCGACATCAGGCGGCGCTTCTTGTTGACCTGGCGATCGGTAAGGGTGTTCTTCTTGCCCTCGTACGGGTTCTCACCCCCCTTGTACTCGATACGGATCGGCGTACCGACCAGCTTGAGCACCCGACGATAGGTGTTTTCCAGGTAACGCGAGTACGACTTGGGAATGCTGTCGGTCTGGTTGCCGTGGATCACGATCAGCGGCGGGTTGGCACCGCCGAGGTGGGCATAGCGCAGCTTGATGCGGCGACCATTGACCATCGGCGGCTGGTGCTCACTCACGGCATCTTCGAGGATTTGCGTCAGGCGGCTGGTTGGCCAACGGGTAACCGCGGACGTGAACGCAGCCTGTACCGACTTGTACAAGTTGCCCACGCCCGTGCCATGCAGCGCGGAAATGAAGTGGATGTCGGCAAAGTCGACGAAGAACAGCCGGCGCTCCAGCTCGGTCTTCACGTAGGCACGCTCACCTGGCTCCATGCCATCCCACTTGTTCAGGGCAATGACGATGGCGCGACCGGCTTCAAGGGCGAAGCCCAGCAGGTTCAGGTCATGGTCGACCACACCTTCGCGGGCATCCATGACGAAGATAACGACGTTGGCGTCCTTGATCGCCTGCAGCGTCTTCACTACCGAGAACTTCTCGACTTCCTCGTGGATCTTGCCCCGCTTGCGCACCCCGGCGGTGTCGATGAAGGTGTACTTCTCGCCATCGCGCTCGAACGGGATGTAGATACTGTCACGGGTAGTGCCTGGCTCGTCGTAGACCACCACACGCTCTTCGCCGAGCATGCGGTTGACCAGCGTCGACTTGCCAACGTTCGGGCGACCGATGATGGCGATCTTGATGCCATCCTTCTCGCTTGGGCCAGGAATGCGCACGGCTTCCTCACCTTCAGCGACGTCCTGGTCGAGGGCTTCCTCTTCGGCATCGCGCGGCAAGTGGCCGAGCACGGCTTCCATCAGGGCACTGATACCACGGCCCTGGGAGCCCGCCACCGGGATGGCGTTACCCATGCCCATTGGCGAGAATTCGGCGCGGGCAACGTCGGGGTCGATGTTGTCGATCTTGTTGGCAACCAGGATCGCCGACTTGTTCCGCTTGCGCAGGTGCTCGGCGATCATCTGGTCGGCTGCGGTCATGCCCGCACGGGCATCAACCAGGAACAGCACGTAGTCGGCTTCTTCGATGGCCATGAGCGACTGCTCGGCCATTTTCTCGTCCATGCCCACTTCGTCACCGGTGATACCACCGGTGTCGATCAGGATGAAGGAGCGACCCTGCCAGCTGGCATCACCATACTGGCGGTCACGGGTCAGGCCCGACAGGTCACCGACGATGGCATCGCGGGTCTTGGTCAGGCGGTTGAACATGGTGGATTTGCCGACGTTCGGGCGGCCCACCAGGGCAATTACGGGAACCATCGGCTCTCCACTCTCGAATTCTTGAAAATGCAAAGGCCGCTGCAAGGCAGCGGCCGGAGTACGGGCGGCGCGTACGCCGCGACTTGAAGCCGGTCAAGGCTTCAAGCATAGCTTCAGCGGATGGTCATTGCCTCGAGCTTGCCGCTGTTGCCAAAGACATAGATGGTGTCGCCGACCACAAGCGGGCGGGCGCGCAGGCCATCGCTGTCGATGCGCTCACGGCCGACGAAACGGCCATCGACCTGGCTGAGCAAGTGCAGGTAACCTTCGAAGTCCCCTACCGCTACGTAGCTGGAGAACACTTCAGGCGCGGTCAGTTGGCGACGCGCCATCGAGTCGTTGGTCCACAGGGCACTGGAAGAACGCTCATCGATACCCTCGACCGAGCCAGAAGCCTCGCTCACATAGACGTTACCGAAGCCCTGGGCGACACCCACGTAGCTGGAGGCATCGCGCTGCCACAGCTCGCGGCCGCTTTCCAGGTCCAGGCCAGCAACGCGCCCCTGGTAAGTGCTGACGTACAAGATACCACCGGACAGCAGCAGGCCGCCGTCAATGTCGACCACACGGTCCAGCTCGGAACGGCCCTGCGGGATGGCCACGCGGCTTTCCCACACCGGCACACCGTTGTTGATGTCCACCGCTACAACCTTGCCGGTAGACAGGCCGGCAACTGCCAGGCGGTTGGTGGCGATTGGCGCACCGGTGCCACGCAGCGTCAGCACGGCCGGGGAGTTCTCGTAGATCCAACGGCGGTCGCCAGTGGCGGCATCCAGGCCAATCAGGCGGTCGTCCTGGGTCTGTACCACCACCACGTCACCGTTGTTGGCAGGCGGGGCCAGCACTTCGCTGGTCACGCGCGAGCGCCAACGCTCCTCACCGGTGCTGGAGTCCAGGGCAATGACTTCACCCTTGAGGGTACCGAGCATGACCAGGCCGTAGCCCACGCCAACTGCGCCGGAAACCTTCAGCTCCAGGTCCTTCTTCCACACCACGTCACCGGTGATGCGATCAAGGGCATAGACTTCGCCGTTGACGTCGGAAGCGTAGATGCGGTCGTTCTCGATGGCCGGGACCAGGGTGTTGTAGGTTTCACCCTGGCCGTCACCGATCGAACGGCTCCACTGCTTCTTCAGCACCACTTCCTCGGTGAACTTGGTCAGCTCGGCCGGGGGCAGTTCCTTCTTGCTGTTGCTGCTGCAACCCGCGGCCAGTACGGCCAGGGTCAGCACTGCTGCATGTTTCCAACCGATCACTTACGCGTCCCCTTTAGCCAGGTCATCCAGCTTCAATTGCAAGCCACCGACCGCCGCGTCATCGGACAGCGCGGCCTTGGCTTTTTCGTAAGCGCTGTGTGCGTCGTCGGCGCGACCCAGCTGAACCAGCAGGTCACCCTTCAACTCTTCACGGCTGGCCAGAAAAGCTTTGTCGGCGTCGCCGTCGAGCAGCTTCAGGGCATCTTCGGCCTTGTTCTGGGCTGCCAGTACGCGCGCCAGACGCTGACGCGAAATCTCGCCCAGGGTGACGTCGGCCGGATTGTCCAGCACGCTTTTCAGCTCCGCTGCGGCGTCATCGAGCTTGCCGCTGTCGACCGCGACCTTGGCCACGAACAGGCTGCCGTACTGGGCGTAAGCGGTGCCGCCAAACTCGCTCTTGAGCTTGCCGGCCAGCTCCGCGACCTTGGTGGTGTCCGGCTGGCCGGTCGGTGTCAGGCTGGTTTCAATCAACGCCTGATACAACTGCGAGGCACCTTGCGACTGGTTGTTCTGGTACTTGTGCCAGGTATTCCAGCCCAACACCACCACGCCAGCCAGCAATGCGCCGGTCAGCAGCGGCTTGCCGTTGCGGCTCCACCAGTCCTTGATCCCTGCCAGGTCATCATCATCGGTACTCGACACCCCAATACTCCTTTTCGCCTATTCGCTTGTTGAACCGCGTTACGCCTGCACGATCGCGGTTTCCAGGTGCTCTGCAAGAGCATCCCAGGCAATGTTCTGTTGTTCGCCCTGGCCGCGCAGGGGCTTCAAGCCGATTTCTTGCTTGGCCAGCTCGTCGTCGCCGAGGATCAGGGCGAACAGTGCACCGCTCTTGTCGGCTTTCTTGAACTGGCTCTTGAAGCTGCCACCACCGGCGTTGACGGCCAGGCGCAGGCCCGGCAAGCGGTCGCGCAGGCCTTCGGACAGGCGCAGGCCGGCCAGCTCCGCCTGCTCGCCAAAGGCGCACAGGTACACGTCGATCTGGCGGCTGATGGACTCCGGCACTTTGCCCAGGGTTTCCAACAGCAGGATCAGGCGCTCGATGCCCATGGCGAAACCAACGCCAGTGGTCGGCTTGCCACCCATCTGTTCGACCAGGCCGTCGTAACGGCCACCCGCGCACACTGTGCCCTGGGCGCCGAGCTTGTCGGTTACCCACTCGAACACGGTCTTGCTGTAATAGTCCAGGCCACGTACCAGCTTGGTGTTGATCACGAACGGAATACCGGCGGCATCCAGGCGGGCCTTGAGGCCCTCGAAGTGCACGCGCGATTCTTCGTCCAGATAGTCTTCCAGCTTCGGCGCGCCGACCAGCACCGCCTGGGTGTTCTGGTCCTTGCTGTCGAGGATGCGCAGCGGGTTGCTCTTCAGGCGACGCTGGCTGTCTTCGTCCAACTGCTCCAGACGCGCCGAAAGGAACTCGACCAGCGCGTCACGGTAGCGTGCGCGGGCTTCACTGGTGCCCAGGCTGTTGAGCTCGAGCTTGACCGCGTCCTGGATGCCCAGCAGGCCCCACAGGCGCCAGGTCAACATGATCAGCTCGGCATCGATGTCCGGGCCGTCCAGGTTGAACACTTCCACGCCAATCTGGTGGAACTGACGGTAACGGCCCTTCTGCGGGCGCTCGTGGCGGAACATCTGGCCGATGTACCACAGCTTCTGCACCTGACCGTTGCCGGTGATGCCGTGCTCGAGCACCGCTCGCACGCAGGCAGCGGTGCCTTCAGGACGCAGGGTCAGCGAATCGCCGTTGCGGTCCTCGAAGGTGTACATCTCTTTTTCGACGATGTCGGTCACTTCACCGATCGAGCGTTTGAACAGCTCGGTGAACTCGACGATCGGCGTGCGGATCTGGCTGTACCCGTAGGTGTCCAGCAGACCGGCCACGGTGCCTTCGAAGTAGCGCCACAGCGGCGACTGTTCTGGCAGGATGTCGTTCATGCCACGAATGGCTTGCAGCGATTTGCTCACGAAAAGTCCTTACGAATTCGGTGTGTCAGCCACGGACGATCAGCGCCGCGTCGGCTTCGGCCTTTTCGGCCGCTTTCTGGCGGATGAGCTTTTCCAGCTCATCGACCAGGTTGTCATTGGTCAGTTTCTGGGCAGGCTTGCCGTCGATGTAGATCAGGTTCGGCGTGCCGCCGGTCAACCCTACATGGGCTTCCTTGGCTTCACCCGGGCCGTTGACCACGCAACCAATCACCGCCACATCCAGCGGCACCAGCAGGTCTTCCAGACGCCCTTCCAGCTCGTTCATGGTCTTGACCACATCGAAGTTCTGCCGCGAGCAGCTCGGGCAGGCGATGAAGTTGATGCCACGCGAACGCAGATGCAGCGACTTGAGGATGTCGTAGCCGACTTTCACTTCTTCGACCGGGTCGGCCGCCAGCGAGATACGGATGGTATCGCCAATACCTTCGGCCAGCAGCATACCGAGGCCGACGGCGGACTTCACCGTCCCCGAGCGCAGGCCGCCGGCTTCAGTGATGCCCAGATGCAGCGGCTGTACGATCTGTTTGGCCAACAGGCGGTAGGCTTCGACAGCCATGAACACGTCCGAGGCCTTGACGCTGACCTTGAAGTCCTGGAAATCCAGGCGGTCGAGATGCTCGACGTGACGCAGGGCCGACTCGACCAGCGCAGCCGGGGTCGGTTCGCCGTACTTCTTCTGCAGGTCTTTTTCCAGCGAACCGGCGTTGACCCCGATACGAATCGGAATGCCGCGGTCGCGGGCGGCATCGACCACGGCGCGCACACGGTCTTCACGGCCGATGTTGCCCGGGTTGATACGCAGGCAATCAACACCCAGCTCGGCAACGCGCAATGCGATCTTGTAGTCGAAATGGATGTCGGCGACCAGCGGCACGCTGACCAGTTGCTTGATCTTGCCAAAAGCTTCGGCCGCGTCCATGTCCGGCACCGAGACCCGCACGATGTCCACGCCGGCATCGACCAGACGCTGGATTTGCGCCACGGTGGCAGCGACATCGTTGGTGTCGGTGTTGGTCATGCTCTGCACCGCGATGGGCGCATCACCGCCCACCGGCACATTGCCAACCCAGATTTTGCGGGATTCGCGACGCTTGATCGGAGATTCGCCGTGCATGACTTACTGTCCCAACTTCAGGCGAGCAGTCTCGCCACTGGTGAACGGAGCAACATCGACGGCCTGGCCGTTGTAGCTGACCTGGGCGCCCCGGGCAAAGCCCAGGCGTACCGAGAAAGGCGGCTTGCCGGTCAGCTCGAGGTTGTCCCCCTTGCGCTTGATGGCGCTGAACAGCACCTTGCCGTTGCCGTCGCTGACCTGGGTCCAGCAATCGGCGGTGAACTGAATGGCGACCTTGGCACTGCCAGTCGGCACCGCGGCAGGCTCAGCGGCGGCCGGTGCAGGTGCAGCAGCGGCCTGTACCGGGGGCGTAACCGGAGCAGGCGAAGCAGCAGGTGCGGGTTGCGCAGGCGCTTGCTGTGCCGGAGCAGGCGCTGCGGCAATGGCTGGCTCCGAGCTTACCGGCGCCTGTTCAGCGGCAGCAGGCTGCTCGGCAGCGCCTTGCTCCAGCGCCAGCGGTGCACTTTCAGCTTGCTGGCCAACGGAAACGGCCTGGTCTTCAGGCTCATCGAGCGGGTGAATCTGTGTCGTGCCGTCGGCGCTTTCGACCTCGACGTGCTCCAGGGCAATCTTGGCCAGCTCCTTGCCCCGCAGGCTGCCCTGGTCCTGCCACCAGAAAAAGCCACCACCGACAACAGCCACCAGCAACAACAGGCTGACGCCGCGCAGGATGTTGTGCGACAGCCGCACAGGCTCTTCGATACGGCCCAGCGAATGCACGTCGCTGCCTTTGGCGTGGGTACCGGTGTAGCGGTCGAAGGCATCTACCAGGGCGGCCTGGTCGAGGTCCATCAACTTGGCGTAGGCACGAATGTAGCCACGAGCGAAAGTATGCCCGGGCAGCTTGTCGAAGGCGCCGGTTTCCACATGGTTCAACGAACTGACAGTGAGGTTGAGCTTGCGGGCCACCTCGGCTTGAGACCAGTCCCGTTTCTCACGGGCCAGGCGCAAAAGCTCACCGGGGTTCTGGCCAGGCGCTACTGCTACTTCGGGATGCGCGGCGTTCATCGTTGCTCCGACAGGTATTGCTGGTATTCCGGCGTACCGGGATAAAGTCGTTGTAATTGCTGGCCCAATTCGGCCAGTGCGCCCTGCTCGTCGAACACCCTGGCAAGGCGGCTGCCCAGCAGCAGGCTACGGGCGTCGTGGTCGCTCAACTGGCTGAAACGATCGTAGTAGTCCCGGGCCGGCACATAATGCCTGTTTTCGTAGGACAACTCAGCCATTTCCAGCAACGCTTTTGGTTGGTGCTGGTTGAGTTGTAACGCTTTCAACAGATACGCGTGCGCCTGATCGCGGCGTTCGAGCTTCAGGGCGGTCAGGCCCAGATTTTCGTACACGCGTGAGCGCTCAGGATACAGGGTATCGGCACTGGCCAGGCGAAACATCTGCTTGGCCTCGGCAAATCGCCCCTGAGCATAAAGGAAACTGCCGTAATTGTTGCGAATTCGCGTGTCACCGCGACTTATCAGCAAGGCCTTGCGAAAGTGTGCTTCGGCCAGCACCGGCTCACCTTCGGCTTGAAACACTACCGCCAGTGCCGCGTGCGCGTCGACATCCTGGTCATCCAGTGCCAGGGCCTTGCCCAGCGGCGCCTTGGCCTGTTCGGTCAAACCTTGTTGCAAATAACCCAAGCCAAGCTGTACATAAGCCCGCCCCGCCTCCACTCTGCCCTGGCGGCTGGCCAAGGGGTCGCTCGCGCCGCCTGACACGCAGCCGGCCAGCAGCGAAAGCGCAAGGATCGACGCGGCGCGCAGGCTCATGGGCAAGGTACCTGTCAGTGGCTGGCGGCGCTGTCTGGCAGTTCGACGTCCGCAGAAAGCTGGCGAACAGCGATATAGCGCTCACTGCGGCGGGTACGGTCATTGACCTGACCGACCAGTTGGCCACAGGCAGCGTCGATGTCGTCGCCGCGCGTGGTACGGGTGGTGACGTTGAAGCCACCGTGGTGCAGCAGATCCTGGAAGCGACGAATGGCGTTGTTGCTTGGTCGCTCGTAGCCCGAATGCGGGAACGGGTTGAACGGGATCAGGTTGATCTTGCAGGGTACATCGCGCAACAGTTCGATCATCTGCGCGGCATGCTCGGGTTGGTCGTTGACGTCCTTGAGCAGGGTGTACTCGATGGTGAGCACGCGCTTGCCGCCCAAGGTGGACATGTAGCCCATGCACGACTCCAGCAGCATCTTCAGCGGGTACTTCTTGTTGATCGGCACCAGCTTGTTGCGCAGTTCGTCGTTCGGCGCGTGCAGCGACAGGGCCAGCGACACGTCGATGTGCTTGGCCAGCTCGTCGATCATCGGCACCACGCCCGAGGTGGACAAGGTGACACGACGCTTGGAAATGCCATAGCCAAGGTCATCCATCATGATTTTCATGGCGGCAATGACGTTGTCAAAGTTCAGCAAGGGCTCGCCCATGCCCATCATGACCACGTTGGTAATCGCGCGGTCGACTTTGGCAGGAACGGTCCCGAAGGATTTGTTGGCAAGCCACACCTGGCCGATCACTTCGGCGGCGGTAAGGTTGCTGTTGAAGCCTTGCTTGCCGGTGGAGCAGAAGCTGCAGTCCAGGGCACAGCCGGCTTGCGACGATACGCAGAGGGTGCCGCGGTCGTCGGTTGGAATATAGACGGTCTCGACGCAGCTGCCGGAGGCAACGCGGATCACCCATTTGCGGGTGCCGTCGGCGGAAATGTCTTCACTGACCACTTCCGGCGGGCGAATCTCGGCAACGGCCTCGAGCTTTTCGCGCAAGACCTTGCCTACGTTGGTCATGGCCGCAAAGTCGGACACGCCAAAATGGTGAATCCATTTCATCACCTGGCCGGCACGGAAGCGCTTCTCCCCGATAGAGTCGAAGAATTGTTCCATTTCCGGCTGGGTCAGACCCAACAGGTTGATTTTGCCAGTAGATGTCGTCATGGATTCACCCTCACCCGTAAGCTTTCGCTTAGCGAGTGGTTACCTCGGTAGCAGCGAAGAAGTAAGCGATTTCGCGAGCAGCAGCAGCTTCGGAGTCCGAACCGTGAACGGCGTTGGCGTCGATCGACTCGGCGAAGTCAGCACGGATGGTGCCGGCAGCAGCTTCTTTAGGGTTGGTAGCGCCCATCAGCTCACGGTTCTTGGCGATGGCGTTCTCGCCTTCCAGAACCTGGACAACGACCGGACCGGAAGTCATGAAGGCAACCAGGTCACCGAAGAAGCCGCGCTCGCTGTGCTCAGCGTAGAAGCCTTCGGCTTCGGCTTTGGACAGTTGCTTCATTTTCGAGGCAACGATTTTCAGGCCGGCTTCTTCGAAGCGAGTGGTGATCTTGCCGATGACGTTTTTGGCAACAGCGTCAGGCTTGATGATGGAGAAAGTACGTTGAACAGCCATGGAAAACTCCAGAATATGAGTGTTACGAAAAATTAAACCCGCGAATTATACGCGGGTTCCGGGGGATTGCCTAACCTGCAAGTGACGCTTAGTCGGCTTCGTCGATCCAGGCGGCCTGGATTGCCTCGAGCACTTTCTCACCGCCGCGTGACGGATCGTCGCTGAACTCTGGCAATGCCAGCACCCAGCGGTGCAGGTCCACGAAATTCACATAACGAGGATCGACCTCAGGCTTGCTTTCTGCAAGCTGGATTGCGATCTCAAGTACATCAACCCATTTCAGACTCATGTACAGGCCCTCAGTGCGGTGCTTCGGCAGCGTGGTTGAGCGAATACTTGGGGATCTCGATGGTCAGGTCTTCGTCAGCGACGACCACCTGACAGCCAAGGCGCGATTGCGCTTCCAGGCCCCAGGCCTTGTCCAGCATGTCCTCTTCCAGTTCGTCAGCCTCTTCGAGCGAATCGAAGCCCTTGCGCACGATGCAGTGGCAAGTGGTGCAGGCCTTGACGCCGCCGCAGGCACTTTCCATCTCGATGTGATGGTCGTGGGCCAGCTCCAGGATGTTGGTCCCGGGCTCGACCTCCACGGTCAGCCCCTCGGGGCAGAACTTCTCATGCGGCAGGAATGTCACCAGCGGCATCGATTACTCCTCGATCTCATTCAGGTTGCGCCCGGCCAGTGCGGCTTTGACCGTCGAATCAAGGCGACGGGCGGCAAATGCATCGGTCACCTGCGACAAACGCTTGGTCTGTTGCTCGATGGCTGCGCCATCGGTGCCGGCCAGCAAATCACGTAGTTCTTGCATCTGGAATTCGATGGCGTCGCGCTCGTCACTGCTGAGCAGGCGATCGCCGTCGGCGTCCAGGGCGCCCTGCACCGCTTCGAGCAGCCGCTCGCCATCCACCTGATGCTCACGCAACTGACGGGCGTGCTTGTCGGAACCGGCGTGTTCGAAGGAGTCCTTGAGCATGCGGGCGATTTCGCCGTCGGTCAGGCCGTAGGACGGCTTGACCTGAATGCTGGCTTCCACGCCCGAACCCAGCTCGCGGGCAGCGACGCTGAGCAGGCCATCGGCATCCACCTGGAAGGTGACGCGGATTTTTGCAGCACCGGCAACCATGGCCGGGATGCCGCGCAGTTCGAAGCGGGCCAGCGAACGGCAGTCACTGATCAGCTCGCGCTCGCCCTGCAGCACGTGAATCATCATGGCCGACTGGCCATCTTTGTACGTGGTGAACTCCTGAGCGCGGGCCACCGGAATGGTGGTGTTGCGCGGAATCACCTTCTCCATCAGCCCACCCATGGTTTCAAGACCAAGCGACAGCGGGATGACATCGAGCAGCAGCAGCTCGCCACCTTCGCGGCGGTTGCCGGCCAGGGTGTCGGCCTGGATGGCGGCACCAATGGCCACCACCTGGTCCGGGTCGATCGAGGTCAGCGGGGTGCGCCCGAACAGCGCGCCCACGGCCTCACGCACACGTGGCACGCGGGTCGAACCACCGACCATGACCACGGCGCTGACTTCTTCCAGTTCAACGCCACTGTCGCGCACGGCACGACGGCAGGCCTTCAGGCTGCGGGCAACCAGTGGCTCGATCATGGCTTCGAAGGCGCTACGGGTCAGCTCTCCGTGCCAGGCACCATGGCTGACGCTGACCACGTCAGCGTCGGTCAGGGCTTCCTTGGCGGCGCAGGCGGTTTGCAGCAGCGCGCGCTGGGTAGCCGGGTCCAGATCGGTCGACAGGCCAGCCTGCTCGATGATCCAGCCGGCAATCGCATGGTCGAAGTCGTCACCACCCAGGGCGGTATCACCGCCGGTGGCCAGCACTTCGAATACGCCAGCGGTCAGGCGCAGGATGGAAATATCGAAAGTACCGCCGCCCAGATCATAGATGGCCACCACGCCTTCGGCGTTCTGGTCCAGGCCATAGGCTACGGCGGCCGCAGTCGGCTCGTTGAGCAGGCGCAGCACGTTCAGGCCGGCCAGACGCGCTGCGTCTTTGGTAGCCTGACGCTGGGCATCATCGAAATAGGCCGGCACGGTGATCACCGCGCCTACCAGCTCGCCACCCAGGGTGGCCTCGGCACGTTCGCGCAACACCTTCAGGATGTCGGCAGACACTTCCACAGGGCTTTTCGGCCCCTGCACGGTGTCGATGAACGGCATGTGCGATTCACCACCCACAAAGCGGTATGGCAGTTGCTCACCCAGCTGCTTGACGTCGGCCAGGCCGCGCCCCATCAGGCGCTTGACCGACAGCACGGTGTTCAACGGGTCGCTGGAGGCGGCATCACGCGCGGCCTGCCCCACTTCGTTGCGCCCTTCGAGGTAGCGCACCGCGGACGGCAGAATGACGTTACCCTGCGCATCGGGCAGGGGCTCGCTACGGCCGCTGCGCAGCGCAGCGACCATTGAGTTGGTGGTGCCCAGGTCGATCCCAACCGCCAGACGGCGCTGGTGCGGCTGAGGGCTTTGACCGGGTTCGGCAATCTGCAGTAGGGCCATGCTTATCTGAATACCTTAGGTGCCATCACGGGCAGCACCGGGGTTAATCGTCGAGGCGCTCTTCCAGTTGGCGCACTTCTTGGGCGAGCTTGTCGAGGAACTGCATGCGGCGCATCAGGCGTTCAGCCTTGTCGCGCTCGCCCGGGGCATCCCAGCAGCCGGCAAAGTCCTCATTCAGCGTGTCCTGGGCGGCCTTCAGGCGCTTCTTGAACACGCCGACACCGTCAAGGTCGGCTTCATCCTGCAGTTCTTCGAGCTCTTCACGCCACTGCATCTGCTGCAGCAGGAAGTCAGGGTCGTGGACCGTGACTTCCTGGGGCACTTCGTGGCCGCTGATGGCCAGCAGATAGCGCGCGCGACGCGGCGCACTGCGCAGCGTCTGGTAAGCGTCGTTGAGGGCCGCGGATTTTTCCAGCGCTATACGCTGCTCACGCTCGGAGGCGTCGGCAAAGCGGTCAGGATGGACTTCGCGGGCCAGCTCGCGATAGCGAGTGGCCAGCTTGTCGAGATCCAGACGGAAGCTTGGCTGGAGGTCAAACAATGCGTAATGACAAGGAGTACCCACAGCCAGCCTCAAACGTTGAAGCTTTCGCCGCAGCCACACTCACCGCGCACGTTGGGGTTGTTGAACTTGAAGCCTTCGTTCAACCCTTCCTTGACGAAATCCAGCTCGGTGCCATCGAGGTAGACCAGGCTCTTGGGATCGATGATCACCTTGACGCCATGGTTCTCGAACACCTGGTCTTCGTCCGCCAGTTCGTCGACGAATTCCAGCACGTAGGCCAGACCCGAGCAACCGGTGGTGCGCACGCCCAGGCGAATGCCCTCACCTTTGCCGCGCCCGTCGAGGGAGCGGCGAATGTGGTTGGCGGCGGCTTCTGTCATGCTGATAGCCATCAGAACTCCTTACCTTGCAACAGGCGACTTAGATCAAGCCTTTCTTCTGCTTGTAGTCGCGTACGGCTGCCTTGATGGCATCCTCGGCGAGTACCGAGCAGTGGATCTTGACCGGCGGCAACGCCAGTTCTTCGGCCAGTTGGGTGTTCTTGATGGTTTCGGCCTCGTCCAGGGTCTTGCCCTTCATCCACTCGGTGGCGAGGGAGCTGGAGGCGATGGCCGAACCGCAGCCGTAGGTCTTGAACTTGGCGTCTTCGATAACGCCCTGCTCGTTGACCTTGATCTGCAGGCGCATCACGTCACCGCAGGCCGGGGCGCCGACCATGCCGGTGCCGACATCCGGGTCTTCGGCATTCATCTTGCCGACGTTGCGCGGGTTTTCGTAGTGGTCGATGACCTTTTCACTGTATGCCATGGTGCAATTCCTTCCTCATCAGGGAGCCGCTCTTGCCGGCGACTGCTTAGTGGGCGGCCCACTCGATCTTGGAGATGTCAACGCCGTCTTTGTACATATCCCACAGCGGCGACAGTTCACGCAATTTGTTGACAGCCTCGCAGACTTTCTGCGCGGCGTAGTCGACTTCTTCTTCGGTGGTGAAACGGCCGAAGGAGAAGCGGATCGAGCTGTGCGCCAGCTCGTCGTTGCGGCCCAGAGCACGCAGTACGTAGGACGGCTCGAGCGACGCGGAGGTACAGGCCGAACCGGACGATACAGCGATGTCTTTCAGCGACATCAGCAGCGATTCGCCTTCGACGTAGTTGAAGCTTAGGTTCAGGTTGTGCGGTACACGTGCAGTCTGGCTGCCATTGACGTACAGCTCTTCAAGGTTCGAGACCTGCTTGAAGAAGCGGTCGCTAAGGGCCTTGATGCGTGCGTTTTCTGCAACCATTTCCTGCTTGGCAATGGCGAAGGCTTCGCCCATGCCGACGATCTGGTGGGTCGGCAAGGTGCCCGAACGCATGCCGCGCTCATGACCGCCGCCGTGAATGATGGCTTCCAGGCGTACACGCGGCTTGCGGCTGACGTACAGTGCGCCGATGCCTTTCGGGCCATAGACCTTGTGCGCCGAGAACGACATCAGGTCGACCTTCAGCTTTTGCAGGTCGATTTCGACCTTGCCGGCCGACTGGGCGGCGTCGACATGGAACAGCACGCCGCGCGAACGGGTCAGTTCACCGATGGCGGCAATGTCGTTGATCGAGCCGACTTCGTTGTTCACATGCATCAGCGAGACCAGGATGGTGTCGTCGCGCAGCACCGCCTCTACCATGGCCGGGGTGACGATACCGTCTTCGCCCGGTTCCAGGTAGGTGACCTCAAAACCTTCACGCTCCAGCTGGCGAGCGGTATCCAGGACCGCCTTGTGCTCGATCTTGGAGGTAATGATGTGCTTGCCCTTGGTCTGATAGAAGTGCGCGACACCTTTGAGTGCGAGGTTGTCGGACTCGGTGGCACCGCTGGTCCAGACGATTTCACGCGGATCGGCGTTGATCAGCTCGGCAACCTGGCGGCGACCGTTTTCCACCGCTTCCTCGGCTTTCCAGCCAAAGACGTGGGAGCGCGAGGCCGGGTTACCGAAGTTTCCGTCGACCAGCAAGCAATCGGCCATCTTCTGGGCCACGCGTGGGTCGACCGGAGTGGTCGCAGAGTAATCGAGGTAGATCGGCAACTTCATTTGTCTCTCCTATCAGGCGGTGGCGTCGCTCGTCGTCCCAGGGGGTCAATCGACGGCAGACGTCTCAATCTTGTCCAGCTGGGCGGTTCGTCCTGCGACACGCCGCAGGTCCTGGCGCTGAGCGACTTCCTGCACATCACGGCGCTTGACGAGGTCGGCCAGGCTTATACCGCTGAGGAATTCATGGATCTGCTGGCTGAGGTCGCACCACAGGTGGTGGGTCAGGCAGGTATCACCGGCATGGCAGTCCCCGAGGCCCTGGCAACGGGTGGCATCGACCGATTCGTTGACCGCATCGATGACCTGGGCCACCTGGATGGTTTCCATGCCCCGCGACAGCTGGTAGCCACCGCCCGGACCGCGCACGCTGGAAACCAGGCTGCTGCGGCGCAGCTTGGCGAACAGCTGCTCCAGATAAGAGAGGGAAATGCCCTGGCGCTCGGAAATATCGGCCAAAGACACCGGCCCATGCTTCGCGTGCAACGCCAGATCGAGCATGGCGGTCACAGCGTATCGGCCTTTGGTAGTCAGTCGCATGGCTATTGGGTACCACGGGAGTTTCGGGATGTGTGCGAGTATGCGATTCCCGAGCATTTAAGTCAACTATTAGACCTACTGCTTTAGTCGGGTTTGCATCAGGGAGGCGGGCGCGATTGTAGCAGACGAGGGGCGTGAGCACACGCCCGCATGTCAACATGATTTCAGCACGGCGCGATCAATGCGACTGAGTGTCGCGCTGGGCCACCTGAGCAACCTCGGTGAAGTCGTCCTCCGGCAAGGCCGGCAGTTCTTTGGCACAATAGTCACTGCCCATCTTGGTCAGCGCGCCACACATACCCTCCAACCGTTCGTCGACGGCCTGCAGATGATCGAGCATCTGGCCGATGGCCCGCGCCACCGGGTCGGGCATGTCGCCGCTGACACCGTAGGCGTCAAAGCCGATCTTCTCGGCCATTGCCTTACGCTTGGCTTCGACTTCAGTGTCCTCGCTCTTGACGATGATCCGCCCTGGAATGCCTACCGCCGTAGCCCCAGCCGGCACTGCCTTTGTGACCACCGCATTGGAACCGATCTTGGCCCCGGCGCCGACGGTGAAAGGCCCCAGGACCTTGGCACCCGCCCCTACCACCACGCCGTTCTCCAAGGTGGGGTGGCGTTTGCCTTTGTTCCAGCTGGTGCCACCGAGCGTCACGCCCTGGTACAGGGTGACGTCATCGCCGATCTCGGCGGTTTCGCCAATGACGATGCCCATACCGTGGTCGATGAAAAAGCGCCGGCCAATGGTGGCGCCCGGGTGGATTTCGATACCGGTCAGCCAGCGGCCGAAATTCGACACCAGCCGGGCCAGCCATTTGAAATCACGCCTCCACAGGGCATTGCCCAGGCGGTGCAGCCAGATGGCATGCATGCCGGGGTAGCAGGTGAGCACCTCGAAGGCATTGCGCGCAGCCGGGTCACGGTGGAATACGCTTTGAATATCTTCACGCAGGCGTTCGAACATCTGTCAGTCCTTCCGTTTATGCGGCTCGCCCCGGACCACTTTCTGGGTCTCGGTGAGGATGCCGCGCAAAATGCTCATTTCCGAACGCTCGACCGCCACCCGCCCATACAGCCGGCGCAGGCGCGGCATCAGGTGCTTGGGCTTTTCGGGGTCGAGGAAGCCAATGCCCACCAGGGTTTTCTCCAGGTGGTCGTAGAACAGCTCCATTTCATCCATGGTCGCCAGCTCAGTGGCATCAATCTTCTCGACTTTGCCCGGCACCTCGCCGGCAGCCAGCCAGGCCATGCGCACCTCGTAGGAAAGCACCTGCACGGCAGCAGCCAGGTTCAGCGAGCTGAAGTCGGGATTGGAGGGAATGTGCACATGGAAGTGACATCGCTGCAGTTCTTCGTTGGTCAGGCCGGCGTGTTCGCGCCCGAACACCAGGGCGATTTCCTCGCCGCCATTGGCATGTTCCACCGCCTTGGCACCGCACTCACGCGGGCCGATCAACGGCCAGGGAATGCTGCGCTCGCGGGCGCTGGTGCCCATCACCAGGTTGCAGCCGACCAGCGCCTGTTCGAGGCTGTCGACCACCTGGGCGTTATCCAGCAAGTCGTCGGCGCCCGAGGCACGGGCACTGGCATCCAAGGCGGGGAATTCTTTCGGCTGCACCAGCACCAGACGCGACAAGCCCATGTTTTTCATGGCACGCGCAGCGCCGCCGATGTTGCCGGGGTGGCTGGTATTGACCAGAACAACACGAATATTTTGCAGCAAGGTGTTGTGCTCACAGATGCAGGAATCAGGGCCTTCGATCTTACAGAACCGACAGACGTAACGCCATGAAAGCAAATGTGACACTTCTGCCGCCAAAGTTTTCTGCTAGAATGATCGGCTTTCTTCTTTAACATCTCCAGGTGACCCGCCCATGCAGCCTATGCTGAATATCGCCCTGCGCGCCGCTCGCAGCGCCAGTGAACTGATTTTCCGCTCCATCGAACGCCTGGATAGCATCAAGGTCGATGAGAAAGAGGCCAAGGACTACGTTTCCGAAGTCGATCGCGCCGCCGAGCAAAGCATCGTCAACGCCCTGCGCAAGGCCTACCCGAACCACTCCATCCAGGGCGAGGAAACCGGTCTGCACGCGGGTAGCGGCGAAGAAGGCAAGGATTACCTGTGGATCATCGATCCGCTGGACGGCACCACCAACTTCCTGCGCGGCATCCCGCACTTCGCCGTCAGCATCGCCTGCAAGTACCGCGGTCGCCTTGAGCACGCCGTGATCGTCGACCCGGTTCGCCAGGAAGAATTCACCGCCAGCCGGGGCCGTGGCGCCCAACTCAACGGCCGCCGCCTGCGCGTCAGCTCGCGTACAAGCCTGGAAGGCGCCCTGCTGGGCACCGGCTTCCCATTCCGTGATGGCCAGATGGCGGACATGGACAACTACCTGGGCATGTTCCGCGCCTTGACCGGCCAGACCGCCGGCATCCGCCGCGCCGGCTCCGCCAGCCTGGACCTGGCCTACGTGGCCGCTGGCCGCTTCGACGCCTTCTGGGAGTCGGGCCTGTCCGAATGGGACATGGCAGCTGGCGTGCTGCTGATCCAGGAAGCCGGTGGCCTGGTGAGCGACTTCAACGGCGGCCACGACTTCCTCGACAAAGGCCACATCGTTGCAGGCAACATCAAGTGCTTCAAGGCGGTACTGACTGCCATCCAGCCACACCTGCCAGAAAGCATGAAGCGCTAAGCGCAGATTGCCGGCAAACAAAAAGCACCTCTCGAGGTGCTTTTTTTGTGCTTGGTGGTTTTGCGTGGCCTGTGCCGGCCT
>NZ_JBICMK010000110.1:0-12377 GCF_043106315.1 Pseudomonas sp. FYR_5
TCCGGCAAGGTCAGGCCAACCATATTGCCGTGTTCGTCCAGCTCGATGGCGTAACGCTCGCCGCCATAGTCGCGGCTGGCGACCACGCGGTGGTCGGCGTTGTACTGCACTTGCAGCTCACGGCCGAGCACGTCGGTGGCCCAGCTGGTGCGGCTGTCGAGGTCGTAGCGGAAGTGGTAGTGCTCGCCGTCGCTGGTCCAGTGTTCGACCACACGTGGCTTGTCGCCCAGGGTTTGCCAACGGTAGTGGCAGCCCAGCCCCAGCGCGTTGCTGTGGGTCACCATCAGGCCGTCGGCGTAGCTGAAGCTGCGCACGGTGTCGCCGTTGCGGTTGATCACCGCGCTCAGCTGGCCCTGTTCGTCGTAGCGGTATTGGGTAAGCGTTTCTACCGCTTCGTTGTTCACCACGCGCTTGATGTCGGTCAGGCGACCCAGCGGGTTGTCGTAGTGCAGGTGCACGCGGGTGCCGCCGGTGGCGCTGATGTCGGTCAGTGTGCCGTCGGGCGTGCGGGTGAAGTGCAGGAAGTGGCCGAGGACGTTCTCGATACGCTGCAGCGGCACTTCGGTGTTGGTGTCTGGCACTTCGCCGAAGTAGAAGAACAGGTTGTCGAGGGTCTGCAGGATGTAGTGGCCGCCCTCGGTGCACACCAGGTACACCTGCTCGTGCGGGTTGTAGATGCGCTGCCCCGGTTGCAGGGTCACGAACGGGACTTCGCGGCCCTGGTTGTCGGTGAGGTAGATGAATGCCCCCTGGCGGCGCAGGCTCTGCTCCCAGGGCAGAACCCAGCCGCGGCCGAGTACGCTGTCGACCGTCAGGTCGCTGGCGTAGAAGCGCGACCACTCGATCGGCATCAGGCCCGGCAGGCTGAAGTCGATTTCATCGGGGATCAGCTTGCGGCCCGTCGTGAGGTCGACGGGGTTGCCGACCAGGCCGCCGATAGCCTTGCGGGCCACGGGCTCGACCACGTAACGGCTGGCCACCTCACCGGCGACGAAGCCGGCCGTGAACTTCAGCGCGCAAGGCATGACGGCTTTCATGCCGGCCTGGGTACCCGCCTTGATCAGTTGGGCGATACCGCCTGCGGCACCGGCGATGGCCATCAGCACATCCACGGTGGTGCGAAGCCACTCCGGGACTTCATCGTCCACGGGCAGGTAACGGTAGGTGCCGCCGCCGATGATGACGTTGTCCGAACCACCGGAAATGGTGGCGCCGCAGGTCAGCTTGTCGCCCTTGCGCGCGGCGGCGACGCTGTTGATGAAGACGTTGGTCGAGCCTTCGGCAATCTGCACCGGCCCTGGGTGCTTGTCGCAGGCACCGATGCTTTTTTCGACGCGGGCGGCCTTGCGGCTGTTGATGAACACGTTGGGTGAGGCAGTGGTTATCGTCCCTGAGGGGGACGAGAACATACTGCCTATCGCCTCTCCGGCGGCGGTCAGCAAGCTGCCCCCGATGCCGGCTGCGAGGCCGGCCAGCAAGGCCACGCCGAACCCGCAGGTGAACGTGGCGATGGCCACCGTGGCCACCAGCGCAATCCCCAGGGCGGCCCCGATCAGGAAGCCCCCGAGCGCGCTGGTGTGCGATATCTCGTCGCCGAACCTGGCCGCTTCGAACATGAGGTGTTACTCCTGTTCGCCGGACTCGGCGCTGGTTTCGGACGGGGCACGCGGGGTGAAGCTGGCCAACAGGTTGTCCCAGTCCTGGTTCTGCTGGGCACTGAAGTCGGCCTGTGCAGTGGTGGAGAAGATCAGGGCACGCCCGGGGCTGATGATGAAGGCGGCCTGGCGCTGGTACAGCGGGCGGCCCTGGTTCATGTAATAGGCGTCGATCTGGATGCCGGCAATGGGTGCGGTAACCGAGAGCGTGACGGCCTTGTTGCCCATGCGGGTGTAGCCGCGCAGCTTGGAGGTGAGCAGCTTGACCTGGCGATCGACATAGGCCTGCAGCGCTTCGTCCGGCAGCAAGGTGTCACGCGAGATGGTGATGCTCAAGGGTGCTGGAACACTGGCACCCAAGACGAACATGTTGACCGTGCGGTCCTCGAAACCTGCCGGCAGCGCAATGCCGCCTTCCTGTAATTCGTAATCCATGCGATGAAAATTCCTGATAGCGAAAAAATCGGGGTCAGCCCTGCGCGAAGCCATCGAGCATGCGGTCGAACTCGGCCAGCCACTGGCTCAGGCCGGGCTTGCTGGGGTCGATCACGCTGGAGATATCCAGCCATTGCAGCGAATCGCTGCCGGCGATGGGCACCAGTGCGCCGACCAGGCGACCGTGCCGAGGCTCGTGGCCGGCATTGAAGTGAAAGTCCACGACCTTGGCCGGGTTCCCAGCCAGGAGGCAGTCACGTTGGCGAATCACGCGCAGTTGCGGGTTCAATTCGCGCAAAGCCTCGACTGCGCTCTGGAACAGTTGCTCCAGCGGCTGCCTGGCGCGTACATCACGGCGGCGGATGCTGAGGCTGACCGGCTCGCCTTCATGCTCGAGGGTGGTCTGGATGTCGCGAAAACGAAAGCCGAGCGGAAACTGCAAGGAGAACCCTGCGAAGGTGAAAGCGCTGGCTACATCCTGCAACACGGCTGGCACCGGTTCCGGCTCGGGCACAGCCACGGGCACATGAGCAGCTTCCGCCAGACTGGCCAGCCGCACAGCCTCCTCTTGCGCTGCGCGCCTGGCGGAGAGGCGGTCGTAGATCGAGGGCTTGTACATGAACCTTGCCTCAGTCGTTGATCCGCACTGCGGCGCCAGTGATCTGGGTGGTGTCGGTACTGGTGGTCACGATGACCTTGCCTTTGATCTCGATGCCTTCCGGGGTCAGCGTGATGCTGCTGTCGCCCACCTGCAGGATGATGTGCTGCTTGGCGGCCACCTGGATGAACTGGTTATCGACCTGCAGGGTGTAGGAACCTTCGGTCACTTGCACCACGGTGTCTTTCTTGACCGTTTCGGTGTGCGTACCGCCAACAGTAATCGAGCGGTTATTCCCCACATCATGGGTCTCATCCAGCTCGATCTCGGTATCCATGTTGCGCTCGGCATGCATGATGATCTGCTCGGCGCCGGCCTTGTCCTCGAAGCGGAAGAAGTTGGCGGTACCGCCGTCGCCCTTCATCGACCGCGTCAGGAACCCACTCTGGGTCTTGTTCGCCGGCAGCGACCATGGCGGGGTGTTGGTGCTGTTGTACAGGCTGCCCATGATCAGCGGCCGGTCCGGGTTGCCGTCCAGGAACACCACCACCACTTCGTCGCCTACACGTGGGATCTGGATGCTGCCGAAGCCACCGCTGGCACCGGATTGTGCGACACGTACCCAGCAGGAGCTTTGATCGTTGAACTGCCCCTGGCGATCCCAGTGAAACTGAAGCTTTACCCGGCCCAGTTCGTCGGTGAAGATTTCCTCGCCTGGGGGGCCGACAACGATGGCGGTCTGCGGGCCGTTGATCAAAGGCTTGCGGGTGTTTAACTGCGGGCGGTATGCGATTTTTTTACGCACGCACACGAATCGGTTGACGTAACCGGCCTGGTCGCCAGTCATGTAGTTGTTGCTGCCGCGATGCTCCACGCTCAGCAACAAAAACTTACGGTTCTCGGCGTCACCGGTGTCGTGCAGATAATGCTGGGTCAACTCAAAAGTGTAACCCGGCTTCATGACCCGGCAATTGCTCTCGCCGTAGAAGGTCTTGCCCATCAACTCGAGCGCTTCGATACGGTTGCGTACGATGGCTTCGCCATCTTCGTAGCTGCCATGGGTGTACTGGCCCGGGAAATCATAAATCTCGAACCTGTCCACATCGCCCTGTTGATTCAAGCTTTGCATGGTCACAGGTAGGAAGTTGCGCGGTTGGCGATAGTCGAACGTGCGAACGGCAATTTGACCGGATTGAAGCTGCCGCGTTGACTGCCACTGAGTAATGGAATCAGCTGTTTCGGTAACCGACGCGGAGTGGTAGCGAATCTGCGGCTGTTCGGGCAGCGGCAACAAGGTGCTGGAGTCATCGGTGATGACCATCAGATGGGAGTCGGCCGTGTGCTCGAAGTAGTAGAAAAGCCCTTCGCTCTCAAGCAAGCGCTGCACAAAGTTGAAATCGCTCTCGCGGTACTGGGTAATGTAGCTGTGCGATTTGAGCGACTTGCTTACACGAAATTCGTACTTGGCCAGCGTGCCAAATCCGGCAAACACTTCACTGACAACAGCCTGGACCGATTTTTCTTGAAAAATGCGTGTATCGAAGCGGCAAGTCAGCATCCACAGCCACGGTCCTAGCACGGCTGCATAACGCACATAGCCGCCGTCGCTGCCTTGGGTGCTAAACCGCTGAACATAGCCGTTAATGTGGCGGAAAGAGCCGTTGGATAACTCGATTTCTATCGTGGCCTGGCTGCCAATCAGTGACTTGAGCTTTACATCGCTCTGTTGGCTGAGCAAGGCCAGATCGAATTCATAGAGTTTGGAAAGCTCTTCAGTGCCGGAAAAGTGCTCAAGCAAAAACTCATCGTTGGCTGTTTGTGTCAGGATATTCAGTTTGAACAATCGCCTGTTTTGCGGCGCGAGCATGGAAAGAACGTCAGTTAGCATAATTTACTCCCTGTAACGGTGAACATCAGCGCGCCCGTACGGCGAAAAGCCTGCCCAACCACGAGGCAGCACGCATGCTCTGAATAGTTTCAATATCCATGAATGTGTATTGACGGTTTTCCTTGGCTTCGCGCACTTTCAGGTCTCTGAGTGCACTGATCTTGTCACGATTGTAAAACACCATGAAGACGGACATTAGCGCAAAGAAGTAGATCAACCCGGTGGCCGGCACGTCATGGCTTTTCATCAGCGGATAGATCACGCTGCTCAAGCCCGCCGCCAAACCCGCCTGCCACCACTGAACTTTCTGGGGCGGCTCGATGGATTCCACGCGCTGCCCTTTAAAATGGAGAATATCACTTTTACTGCGCCAGTAATAAGCCATTGCATAGGTCAACAACACCAGCACGACGGGCGCGAGCCCTAACATCAAAGAAGTCGCCGCTCCCAACTTCATTTTTTTGTAGGTAACACCCAGTGTCAGCAGCGATGCGAACATTGGTGCAACTGACATATTGAAGAACATGCGCAAATTCGCGAAACTTACAAAGTGCTCACTCCGGTAAGCACAATTGATGCACCACAGCGTCATAACGATAATGATCAGGATCGCCGGCACCGCCATGAATGGCGGCGCCACTCCGGTCATCATCAGGGCCAATATCACGACCAGCAGCCACACCGACCAGATTTTTTTAAAAAAACGTTCTGTGGTAAACATTTAATCCTTCCCCGTCAAGAAATTACCCAGGGTAGTGCCCAGCCCCGAAAAATCATCACTCATGACAAACTGAACTGCCAAACCCGCACCCAAAGACAAGGCAATCACGACTATAGCCGGCCCTGTTAGCCCGCCGACCAATACACCGACACCAAAGGCCAATGCATTGGTCGGCTGGGTGTAAGCTGACTTCTGGAAGAACTCCGAGACGCTTTTTGCCTCCGTCGCATCTAGGTAAGCCTGGGGGCCGAACGCCAATGCGCCGCCTAATTTGGCCCCCGTCAGTACTTTGCCTACGCCACGGCTGCTGTACCCGGCCGAGTCAATATGGGCAGTTGCACGCATCGCCTTGGCGGTATTAAAAGCAGCCACATGCAGGTTACTGCCCCGACCGGGCAGCCTGTACAAACTTGCCTGGCTATTGGCGGGTATTTCGAAGTAGAGGTTTCCGCCCATGCGCACCAGTTTCAGGCGACCTTTCATGGCCCTGGCGGCAGATACACTGCCGGGTTTGCCACGTGACGCTGCCCACTTCTTCAGCTTGCCGCGCGTGGCATCCGTCATGTTCAGCAGGTTTTCAACTTTGGTGGCTTTGGATGCGGCATGGCCTAGCGCAGCAACGTTGGCAAGCGTGCCGGGTAAATTTGCAGTTGAAAATAATAGTGCCCCTACGACTGGAATCTTCTCAGCCTTCTCCTTGATGGCCAGCAGTTCATCCGCGGCAAAACGCCCCGATTTTTCCATTTTTGCAATCAGGCTATAAAGTAACTGCGCGTATTCTTCGGCTTCGTCAGCACTCAACTGCGTTTCGGACGACTGTAGTTCAGCAACAAGAAACTCGGCGGCACTCATGTCATCAGCCGAATAAAGGCCGCCTACATCCATCTTGGCGTAGGTTCTGGCTGCTACAACACTTGGCCACGGCAGGTCACCCTGCCCGAGAAGGCCGTCTTGCCCGCCGAGGCCCATGGGGTCGGCTGCGGTACAGGGATAGATTCTGTTCACGATTCTGTTCACGCCTTGTCAAAAATCCTGCTTGCGCGACCTGCGCAGTGTCGGCCCACGTCTCAGGCGCTGCGACCTATGCAGGCAAGCAAAGTTCCCAACAACACCTGAATATGCCAACCAGATCACAAATGGATTTGCCGGCCGAGTGTAGAGGGCGCAGGAAACACTGGAATGCGCAACTCTGTCAACTATGAATATCGCTCATCCTTAGCATTAGCCGTCATGAATGAGATGGCATTGCGCCATCTTTTGCCCATGCACCAGAATTACCAAGAACGTTCACAGGACACTGTGGTCAATGTTCTACATAGCGCCTACGCTTGGGATACTTGTGACGCTGGGCTTGTGGGCGAAGGGGTACACACCCTGCCAGAAGCTGTTGACTTCAGGATCTGCCTGGCAGGTGTGCTGGATCAATGATTAGCGGTATTGTTTCAAGTCTGATTCCTATACCCGTGACGGCTGGCCTTGCAAGCGCATGAGTGATAAAAATGCCTGCATCCAGGTTGACGGGCGCCATTAATTCTAATATCCACACCCACGTCGCTACTTGTAAGGTAGTCATGACAAATACAGAAATCATCAAACAATTGGAAGCGCTCAAATGAGCCATTTCACTCCAACCCCCATCGAATTCAGGCTGCTCGCCGCCCCCACCCCGCTGACTTGCGTAAGCCATCCGGGCTTCAGCCTCACCCCTGACAGCTACACAGAAAACAACTGAGTTAATAAACCCGCGAACCTTGAAACATTCCTCGAATCAGGCCATCAATAGCGGTCGTAAGTCAGCTCTTCCATCTCGTGTCACCTTGGGATGCTCCGTCAACTTGCCGCGCGGAGACGGTGAGTTGATATTTCCCCGTCACGCAGAGCTATCTATCGAAAAAGCGCTCAATGCGTCATGTTTTCAGAGACTTTTGCACCCCGAGGCCTTAGCAACAAACAGATTAATGAGTATCTCGACACCCCTGATGGTGAGCTATATCTGCAAAAGCTACGTGCCGCAGACCCCAAAGCATCAGACATGGACATTTTCAGCCGAGCCATCTCCCAGATAGGCTCGGGCAGTAACACTCCAAAACTGTCCATCATAGATTCGCCCCTCGTGAAAATCGTGCCAGTGGGACAAGAGCCAAGCCGTTACTCTCCATTTTTCACCACTATGGAGGAGCTGCAGTCTGCTGCGCAGGGAAGCCGAACCCTGGCTGATAGCCTAGGGTTACCGCTGGGCAGTGAGGCTACAAAATATTCAATTTTTGAAATGACGCCACTTAAACCAACAGAGGTTTTTGTCAGCAAGATCGCGCCTACCACCGAATTTGGAGGCAACATTGACAGGGTGGGTGGCGCACTTCAATATCTTACCCCTAACCGTAATGAGTGGTCGGCCACCAAGCTCATAGGCACTATTGATAACTAGGATAGACAATGAACACGCACACACTGAAGGCTACCGCTACAGCGCTTCGTGAAAAACTTGAGGCTCTCGAAGATCAAAATTCCGATGCGAAGCTGATGCTCAACTCCCTACGCGGCCTCTTATTAAAAGCTGAAAATGGAAAAATTCATGCCCCCATGGAGGCTAGAGACATACCTGGTTACCGCTACTTACCGGAAACCAACTTACAGGACGATCGTAATCTCAGTCAGTTATTTGCAGAATTTTACATGGCATTGATTGATGGAGAGGAGTGGAGTTCCTTTAAGAAATTCCAAGCCAAAAATAAAAAACACGATTAGAGAAAGATGGAGCAAATACTGCTGTAAACTTCTTCAAGTCACAGGGCTATAAGCCTGCCGACTACGAAGGCTACATGAACGGCTTGGGCTTCACTCAACCAGTCTTCACGGAAACAATCAACCGGGGCAAGACACTTTGGCAATTCCAGATGCCCGGCGGCCGGCAAGGCATGCGGTACTCTCCTACCCCTGACGTGGTGCCAGGGCAACTGGGGATCAACCCGCTTGGCCAGATCTACAAAACGGAAACCATCGTGCCCAAGATCGTGAACGTCTATCAGAGCACTGAGAAGGTCACGCTGCTGAGGAGCACCTCGGCACCGGTACTGGATACCTGGTCCGTTCCTTCCCAACCCTATAACGCCATTGGCGGTGCTCGGCAGATGACCTCTGGCCAACGCGAGCTCTTCAAACTGATAACACCAGGTGCATTATGAAACCCACCCCCCCCCTCGGCTATGTACAGAAGGCTATCGACATCACCGCGCAGCGGAACAAGGCCTGTCCCGCTTACCCCATTTATGGGATGCTACTAAACCAACTTGACTATGTGAAAGCCGTGCTCGAAGGGCGTGAGCAAGATAAATCGAAACTCCACCAACTCAGTATCGGTGCCATTGCCTCGAAAGAATTCGAAGAAAATGACCCCGAGTTGGCCAGAGCACTGAAAGACGCCTATTACGTAGCCATCCAATCGGCTCGTGGCCTCAAAATTCAACTGCCCGATTGATTGCCGACGTTCGATCAGGCCAGCCACTGAACATCGAGCGCAGTCACTGACGAAAGCTATAAACCCTACACCCAGCAGGCTGAGCCACGATGGACATTTACGCACTCCGGCAAAAATCGATAGCGCTGCGTGTCATCATTGACCGGCTGAAGTCACACGACCCGGCCGCCATGAAGTTGAGTGTAGAGCTGACGCTCTTGTTGAACGCGGCAAAGCAGCAGCGGATCCGCACCCCGATGGAATGGCGTGACATCCCCGGAAGCTATCTGTTCACCGAAGAAGGGCTGCAGCAGTATGCCGATCTCGAGCACGCCTTCGCCGAGTTTCGTATCGAGCTGTCCGGGGGCGAGCCCCCTACCCTGCACAAGCTCAAGGCGCGCCAGGCGTGCAGAGACTGAACCACTACTTGCCAACGAACGCTCTCGCGAGCTATCGCACAAGGCTGTTGAGCCGCCAAAACCCAGATACAAACCTGGATTCACCGAAGAGGATATTCTTGCGATCGCCAAAGGCGAAAGACCCGACCTCCACCATCTATCTATATCCAGATTATGTCGCGCAACACTTGGCCCAATTCCAAAATGGCGCCTCACGCTTCATGACCCAGACCAACCTTGAGAAATACGGCATCGCACAGAGAGATGGTACGTCGTTCATAATGCCAGGCCACGAAGCAACCGAACTACTTGCCAAGACAGCAGGTGACAAGTTCGCGTTGGAGCAAGCCCTTGGCTAGCCTGAGAATTTCCTTGATACCAATGCACTGGTCCCGGTAGACATCCCTGATCCGAAGCAGTTGAATCTGCGGATTCCATCGGGAAATGAAGCCGGTGCTAACGAATTCTGGATCCCTGGTGGCAAGCTACCTGACGGCAACAGTGAAGTCGTCATAGACGCGGCGAGTATTGCCGCCAAGAGGTTCAATACCGCTCCCTTTTTTGAAGGCCCCCTATGAAATTCAAAGATCTTTTCATCAGTCGTCAGCACATGTACTCAATCGGCATCGAAGAAGACGCTAGTCAGTATTACGTTTCGTTCCCCGTCAGCAACGGCATGGTTGACTACGAAGAGTATTACGCCATTGCTCCAGCTACATTTGATGCCTTCATGGATGATCCTGATGCGGCGCTGGCTTTCGTGATAAAATGCCGCAAAAGACAACTTGATGAATTATTAATCATCAAGCCGGGAAAAAATCGGGGCACGGCCATCTAGTGCCACATAGATAAATGCTGACGAAATCCGACACTGCATGACCGTTTGACCCTACCAACAAATGAGTGGCGCCCTCTTACGCTGCGGTGAAGTGGTGCAGTTCCTTACCCCAATCAGGACTGACCATGAACACCGAAACAGTCAAGCAGAAGATTCGCTGCCACCCCCCGCACAGTCCGTACGTGCGGAACTACCGCATACGGCTCCTGCCTCAGGTACGTGACGCGAAGCGTTCCTCTGGTTTCGATTCGTGGCGTACTTCACAGTTTCTACCCGAACCGTCAAGGCTGGCCATAAAGCAATGCGTCCAGTTCATCATGCTGCGGCGAGAGATCGAAGAGCTTGGCTGCCAATTCCTGGATATGTTGCGACCACACAATCTTCTCCACCCACTCCGGCGGCATGCCGGACACGCCGTACAGCGCACCCGCCAACTGGCCGGCGGTGGCCGCGACACTGTCGGCATCATCGGCAAGGTTGGCGGCCAGGAGGATCGCGTCCTTGAAGTTGTCGGTGTTCCATACGGCCCACAGTGCCGCTTCCAAGGTATCGATGACGTAGCCGGAGGAGCGGATCTGTTCGCGGCTCTTTTGCTTGTACTCGCCCGCATTGATGATCATCGGGCGAGGCCGCAACGAACGCACCGCTGGGGCCAGGGCCTCTTCCTTGTCTGCACCGTTGAGCGCCAGATGCAGCTGTGCCGCAAACAGCTGACAGCAGTTCACTGCCTCGTCGGCGTTGTGGGTCACGCTGCTTTGCGTGACGCTTTCCCACCAGCTTGCCGACAGCGAGTGCCGGCGGAAGATTGCCGTAGGCGCAAGGCGGATGATGGAGCCATTGCCAGCCGTCGAGGGCTCATAGTTGCCTTCCCAGGTAATACCCTCGCGCAGCCAGCCTTCAAGGGCATTGCGCGTGGCATTGCCGATATCGAAACAACGACCGTTGGCACTGTTTTCCCCGCGCCGGTACCAGCGGACCAAGGCATCTGCGTAGGTGGCGTAATCGAACTTGCCCTTGCTCACATACGTGTCTGCCAGGCACAGCGCCATGCTGGTGTCATCAGTCCACTCACCCGCAACAAGGTTGAACGGGCCACCCCCGACCATGTCGCTCACCTGCCCCCTGTCGCGGGCCTGGAACTCGAGCGTGGTGCCGACCGCATCGCCGATGGCCAGGCCAAGCAGCGCGCCCCTGGCGCGGTCCAGTGCCTGCTCCGCGGTCAATGTGCAGGCTCTGGAATGCAGCCAGCTTGGCTTGACCGCCGGCGCCGCCGGCGTATCAGGCTGCAAGGTGGAGTCCATCCGCTGCTGCAACGGCTGGGAGGGCTCCGGCGACAGATGCGCATAACGTCGCACGTAGTCGGCCAGCAATGCGTTTGAGCTTCTTAGATCGATCATGGGATTTCTTTGAGAATGAATTGGGTAACGGAGCCATTGGCGTATCAACGATACCATTGCCTGCGGTTGAGGCCTTGATGATGCCCATCCAGTCAGGCCCCCTGGGCCTCTCAGCCTTCCAAGGCTGCGCGGGTGACATTGCCGATGTCGAAGCAACGGCCGTTGACGCGGTTTTCACCCTGCCGGTACCAGCGCACCATGGCATCGGCAAAGGTCCAGTGCCTGGTCCTGTGATAACGTGCTGAACCTGTTGTTCAGCCATGCCGGGTTGATCCGCGGCAGCCAGGGAATGCTCAGGCACACATGAAAGACCATCCCGAACTCTACGTAAGGTCCCCTATTCTTTTCCGGCTTACGGCCATCGGTCTGATGCTGTCCATGCTCGCCATGGGAGCACTGGCGGTGTACGCCTTATGGACAGATATCGTGCCCCTCTACGGCCGGATCTACCGTAATGCCCCGGTCGTGGAAACACCACTCAAAGCTTTCTTCATGATTGCATTCATTCCCCTGGGGCCTTGCCTGATCGTTGCCAGCCTGATCGCCGCATGGACCGGTCGGAAGTTTGACCCACCGAAAACCTCTTGGCTGCACGGGTTCCAGCTACGCTCGCTGCAACTGACAGTTGTGCTGATGGTTATCGTTGCTCCGACAATGATTGCGCTGACCACAGCCACGCTTTCGGCAAAGGACTACTGGTCGTGCCCGAAGCTCAGGATCTCGGGCTCCGGTTGGCAGATGTTCTGGGTCAACGATGAACGGGTGTGCTTCAAGCCGGATCATTACATCAACGACAATTGGCCATGCAAGGCAATCGATGGCAGAGACGTTTGCGTACAGGTCGATGGTCGCTGAGTTGGATGAAACCGGCTGCGCCGGTGTTCGCGGGCAAGCTGCCCGCTAATGCGGTGGCGGCTGTGACGGTGAATGACCAGGGATAGTGGCCGGCAGGTCCGGCCTATTCGCGGGTAAACCCGCTCCTACAACGCG
>NZ_JBICMK010000111.1:0-1093 GCF_043106315.1 Pseudomonas sp. FYR_5
TCGAGTAGGACGGAGCACGAGAAACTTTGTCTGAATATGGGGGGACCATCCTCCAAGGCTAAATACTACTGACTGACCGATAGTGAACCAGTACCGTGAGGGAAAGGCGAAAAGAACCCCGGAGAGGGGAGTGAAATAGAACCTGAAACCGTATGCGTACAAGCAGTGGGAGCCTACTTTGTTAGGTGACTGCGTACCTTTTGTATAATGGGTCAGCGACTTATATTCAGTGGCGAGCTTAACCGAATAGGGGAGGCGTAGCGAAAGCGAGTCTTAATAGGGCGTTTAGTCGCTGGGTATAGACCCGAAACCGGGCGATCTATCCATGGGCAGGTTGAAGGTTAGGTAACACTGACTGGAGGACCGAACCGACTACCGTTGAAAAGTTAGCGGATGACCTGTGGATCGGAGTGAAAGGCTAATCAAGCTCGGAGATAGCTGGTTCTCCTCGAAAGCTATTTAGGTAGCGCCTCATGTATCACTGTAGGGGGTAGAGCACTGTTTCGGCTAGGGGGTCATCCCGACTTACCAAACCGATGCAAACTCCGAATACCTACAAGTGCCGAGCATGGGAGACACACGGCGGGTGCTAACGTCCGTCGTGAAAAGGGAAACAACCCAGACCGTCAGCTAAGGTCCCAAAGTCATGGTTAAGTGGGAAACGATGTGGGAAGGCTTAGACAGCTAGGAGGTTGGCTTAGAAGCAGCCACCCTTTAAAGAAAGCGTAATAGCTCACTAGTCGAGTCGGCCTGCGCGGAAGATGTAACGGGGCTCAAACCATGCACCGAAGCTACGGGTATCATCTTATGATGATGCGGTAGAGGAGCGTTCTGTAAGCCTGTGAAGGTGAGTTGAGAAGCTTGCTGGAGGTATCAGAAGTGCGAATGCTGACATGAGTAACGACAATGCGAGTGAAAAACTCGCACGCCGAAAGACCAAGGTTTCCTGCGCAACGTTAATCGACGCAGGGTTAGTCGGTCCCTAAGGCGAGGCTGAAAAGCGTAGTCGATGGAAAACAGGTTAATATTCCTGTACTTCCAGTTATTGCGATGGAGGGACGGAGAAGGTTAGGCCAGCCTGGCGTTGGTTGTC